>JBKPOV010000054.1:0-2929 GCA_046733315.1 Actinomycetota bacterium | reverse complement strand
CTTTACGGATGAGCACTACGAGCGGACTGCTCATGCGTTGGGGTAGGCTTATCGGTATGTGGTGAGGGGGTTTCGGGGGGAATTCGAGAATCCGCCGGATCTTGTTGCGTTCCCCAGGGACGAGTCGGAGATTGAGGTGGTGCTGGAGTGGTGTGAGGCGGAGGGGGCGGCTGTCATTCCGTTCGGGGGCGGGACTAGCGTGGTTGGGGGGGTGGAGGCGCGGCTTGGCGATCGGACGGTGGTGTCCTTGGACTTGAAGCGGTTGGATCGGGTGCTGGAGGTGGATGCTGAGTCGTTGGCGGCTCGGATCCAGGCGGGGGCTACGGGGCCGGGGTTGGAGGATCAGCTGCGGGAGCAGGGGCTGACGCTGCGGCACTTTCCGCAGAGCTTCGAGTACGCGACGCTTGGCGGCTGGGTGGCGACGCGGGCGGGCGGGCACTTCGCGACGCTCTACACGCACATCGAGGACCTGGTCGAGTCGGTGCGGGCGATTACGCCGCGGGGCACCTGGGAGAGCAGGCGGTTGCCGGGGTCGGGAGCGGGGCCATCGCCCGACCGGGCGCTGGTCGGTTCGGAGGGGATTCTCGGCGTGATCGCCGAGGCCTGGGTGCGGGTTCGCCCGCGGCCCGAGTTCAAGACCTCGTGCGGGGTCGAGTTCGACGACTTCTTCGCCGCCGCTCGTGCGGTGCGCGAGATCTCGCAGTCGGGCCTCAATCCCGCCAACTGTCGCCTGCTCGACGCGCTCGAGGCGCTCACGACCGGCGCCGGCTCGGGCGAGAAGAGCCTCCTGGTGCTCGGCTTCGAGTCGGCGAATCTGCCCGTAGACGAGCCGATGCGCCTAGCCCTCGACATCGCCCAATCCCACGGCGGCCGCGCCTCCCAGCCGACGGGACTCAAAACGAAGCATATGTCGACTTTGAGTCCCGTCGGCGGCGGGAATGGGGACGGGGATGCGGTTGGGGCTTGGCGTGGGGCCTTCTTGCTCGCTCCGTATTTGCGCGACACCTTCGTTGCCTGCGGCGTGCTCAGCGAGACCTTCGAGACGGCGATCACCTGGGACCGCTTCGAGCAGTTCCACGCCGAGACGATGGCGGCGGTGCGCGCCAAGGTCGCCGAGGTCTGCGACGCACCGGCCGAGGGGCCTGGCGCCCCCCGCGTCAGCTGCCGTTTCACCCACGTCTATCCCGACGGCCCTGCTCCCTACTTCACCGTGCTCGCCCCCGCGATCCGCGGCGGCGAGGTCGAGCAGTGGGATGAGATCAAGGCGGCGGCCGGCGAGGCGGTGATCGAAGGCGGCGGCACGATCACCCACCACCACGCCGTCGGCCGCGACCACCGCCCCTGGTACGACCGCCAGCGTCCTGCCCCCTTCGCCGCCGCTCTGCGAGCCGCCAAGGCCGAGCTAGACCCCACCGGCATGCTCAATCCCGGCGTCTTGATCGACCCCTAGCGCCCCGAACGAGAGCTACCCTCACTGTCGTGACAGCCAAAAGCAACGATCCGAAACGAGATGCGTGGCGGCTCAACGAGCAAGCAAGGCGCCGCCAAGTACAGGAAGACGCCAGGCGTCCGCTCGCCGTCAACCTTGCCGAAGGCCTCGCATTGAGCGAATTTCTCTCTACCTTCACGGGCCGCGCACGGCGTAGCTGATGTCCGAGCCATTGCGGCTGCGCCGGCGGCCTTCCGCAGATACCGAGCTTTGCGACTCTCGACGCCGAGGCCGTCGATGTCGACATGGATGGATTGGCGGTGCGGGTCTGCTCGCTCAGTCACCTGCTGGAAATGAAGCGGGCGAGTGCGCGACCGCGGGACCGAGACGATCTGGAGGCACTGGAAGCTGCCCAAGAGGGGTCTGACCAGAAGGGCTGACGGCTCTCAGCGGTACCCTTTCGCGACTGAATCTCCCTGGCCGGAGGGCTTGCGCCCGTCGCTCCGGTCCAACCGATGGAAACCATCACTTCGGAACAGCCGACGGTCCCGGCCCCTGCCGGCGACTCTCCCTCCCTGGACGAGCCCGTTGTGCCGCGCCGATCGCCGCTGCGGGCGGCGATCAAGACCGGGCGGCCGCAGGAGTGGATCAAGAACGTCTTCGTCTTCGCCGGGCTGCTCTTCTCCGGCAAGTTCGATCAGTCGCACGCGGTGTTGGAGGCCCTTCTCACCTTCATCGCCTTCTGCTTCATCTCCAGCGCTGGCTACTACATCAACGACCTGATCGACGTCGAGCTCGACCGCAAGCACCCGAAGAAGCGCTTCCGGCCGTTGGCGGCGCGTGAGCTGCCAGAGAGCACGGCGAGGCTGATCGCGCCGGCGCTCGCCGCCCTCGCGATCGCGATTGCCTTCGCCACCGTCAATTGGGAAGTGGGCCTGATGGTCGTCGGCTACGGCATCGCCCAGATGGCCTACAGCCTCGGCCTCAAGCAGATCGTGATCGTCGACGTGATGACCTTGGCCGGTCTCTTCATCCTCCGCGTCGCCGCCGGCGCCAGCGCGGTCGACGCCCACGCGTCGGAATGGCTGCTGCTCTGCACCGGCATGTTCGCCCTCTTCCTCGGCGTCACCAAGCGCCGCCAGGAGGCGGTGTCCGAGCTGCACGAGGGGACCAGCAGCCGCCCCGTGCTCGAGCACTACTCGCTCCCCTTCCTCGACCAGATGGTCGCCATGGTCACCACCGGCACCGTGATCAGCTACTCGATCTACGCCGTCAACTCGCCGCTGATCGGCAACGAGATGATGTGGACGATCCCCTCCGTCCTCTACTGCGTCTTCCGCTACCTCTACCTGATCTACGACCGTGCCGACGACCGCTCGATCGCCGCGATGGTCTCCAAGGACAAGGGCATGATCGCCGCCGGCGCCACCTTCGTGGTCATCGCCTTCGCCCTGCTCTACGTCTTCAAGTAGAGACCGGCAGGTCGGAGCGCAGCTCGGT
>JBKPOV010000053.1:0-6289 GCA_046733315.1 Actinomycetota bacterium | reverse complement strand
CCCGCGACCGCATCGAACCCAACAAGCCAACTTACCCCCAGACGGCAGCCTGGACCGCTGGACCCGGAGCAGAAGTCATCCTGCGAATCCCACCCACGGTAGTCCTCAAGCTCACGGCCCCGCTGGATCCATGGGCGTGCTGGTGATCACGCCCCTCGCGGGGGTGGCGACGTTGGGGGAACCGCCCCCGTGGAAGCTTCAGCTACCGCAGGGGGCGGTGGGTCCCCTGCGGCGACAGGACCCGCCGGCCCACCACGCATCAGCCCAGTTCTGGAAACCAGATCCCTATCTCCCGCTCCGCAGACTCGTCCGAGTCCGACCCGTGCACCATGTTGAACGTCACCTCGAGCGCGAAGTCGCCGCGGATCGAGCCGGGTGCGGCCTCGACCGGATTGGTGGCGCCGATCAGCTGGCGCGCGGCCGCCACCGCTTCGGTCCCCTCGAGCACCATCGCGACCAGCGTACCCCCGGTGATGAAAGAGACGAGCTCGCCGAAGAAGGGCTTATCGGCGTGCTCTTCGTAGTGCTTGTTGGCGATCGGCTCGTCGGCCCGCATCGTCTTCAGCGCCGCGATCCGCAGCCCCTTGCGCTCGAAGCGAGCGATCACCTCGCCGGTCAGGGCGCGCTCGAAGGCGTCAGGCTTTACGAGGATCAGCGTCCGGCTCACGGGCGGGGCTCCTTTGGGTTCGTTTGGGCGGTGCAGTTTCGGCGTCTTGCTCAGGCGCGGGGGCCCCTTTTGCTTTCGGCGCAGCGCGCCGTTTTGGGCGCTCGCCCGGCGTGGCGCGCTCCTCGCGCTGCGCTGCGGCACGCTCGCCGGCGGGCCGGCGGCGTTTCTCCTCCGGCGGTCGTTGGCGCCGCGGACGCTCGGCAATCGGGTTCTCGCAGTAGGGGCAGAGGGCCCAGCGGGGGTCGACCGGCTTGCCACAGCTTGGACAGGGGTCCTTGAGGCGGCGCTGGCATTGCGGACAGCGCAGGTAGTTCTTCTCGACCGGGTATTCGCAGTTGGGACAGGAGGCCTCGGTCAGCTGACGCACGCGCAGCTCGGCCGCGCGGATCTCCAGCTCGCGTTCGTGGGCGTCCTCGAGGAACTCGGGCGGCCGCACGATTGCGTAGACGGCGGTGCCGATGTAGGGGAAGAAGGAGCCGATCGTCGCGCAGGCGACCAGGAACGGATCGGCGATGCGACGGCGGGCGTCCAGATACGTGTAGACGATCAAGGCCAGCCAAACGACAACGATCATCAGAACGAAGAGGGTCACGGCCAGGTTGAGGCCGCTGTTGGAGATGCCGAAGATCGCTAGTGCCATGGCTGGAGGCCCGCCGAGAGGGGAGCGGCAGTCTACTTCGCCGCCAAGCTCCTGAACCCTCGCATCCGACATTGACCCCACCAGAGCGGGGTCAATGTCGGATACGCGTCTAGAGAAAGAGGCTCCCGAAGAGGTAGCCGAGGCCGAAGAAGAAGAGGATCACCGCGGCGACGACCGCGGCGACGAGGGCCATCATCGAGAGCAGTTCCGAACTGGCGCTTTTAGTGCCCGAGGCCATCGTCCGAATCCTCGCACAGCCGCAGGGCGGTGCGGGCGGGTGCCAAGACGTAGTGCGAACCGGTGATCAGGAGAATCCCATCGGGCAATCCCGCAGCCACCTCGCGCCCGCGTCGCACCGCCCGGCAGAAGTCCGGCACCTGCTCGGCCACGAGGCCGTTGGCCGCACAGGCCGCGGCGAGTTTCGCTGCACTGTGGGACGCAACGCCAGGCAGGCCCCGCGACTCGAGGACCCGCGACTCGAGTTCGGTGCAGATCGCCAGCTCGAGCGCCGGCGCGAGCGCCCGCACCATCGCTGGCGCATCCTTGTCGGCAAGGGCGGCGACGCAAGCGACGACGGGACGACCCGCGGCAAGCTCGAGGAGGGCCTCTGCCAGCGCCGCGGCGCCGTCTGGATTGTGGGCGACGTCGATCAATGTCGTGGGATCGTTGGCAACCTGCTCGAGCCGTCCTGGCACGGTCAAAGTTGCGGCAACCGCGGCCACCTTGGTGGGATCGAGGTCACCGAGAAACGCTCGTGCCGTGGCTTCGGCGAGGGCGAAGTTGCGACGTTGAAACGGCCCGGCAACACGCAGCGCGAGCGCCGGGCCGGGGTCCTCGGGGGCAACGATGAGCCTCGCCCCGCGCTCCTCGGCCGTCCCTCGTGCCAGCAGCATCACCTCTGGGCTGACCCGGCCGACCACCAGCGTGGTGTGATCACGCAGCACGGCGAGCTTCTCAGCGGCGATCTCGAGCTCGGTGTCGCCGAGCCAGTTGGTGTGATCGAGGCCTATCGAAGTGAGCGCCGTGACTCGCGAAGGGATCGTGTTGGTCGCATCCAGCCTGCCCCCCAGTCCCGCCTCGACCACCGCGACATCCACCCTTGCGGCGGCAAAGGCGACAAAGGCAGCGGCTGTTGCCAGCTCGAACTGCGTTACCAGCTCGCCCTCCTCCAGAGAGCGGTTGACCGTTTCCGCCGCCTGCGCGGCTCGTTCGACCGCGTCGGCAAAAGCAGCCGCATCGATCGTCTCCCCATCGAGCAAAATTCGTTCCGACCAATGCGTGGGGTGCGGCGAGACGCAGGCGCCGGTCCGCAGCCCGTGGGCCTGCAGCAACGCCGCGGTCATCCGCGTCACCGAGGACTTGCCGTTGGTGCCGACGACGTGGATCGAGGCGAAGCGGTGCTGGGGCATCCCCAGCGCCGTGCTGAGCTTGTACATCCGCTCCAGGCCGAGCTTCCAGCCGATCGGCTGCAGCGAGTCGAGATAGGCCTGCGCGTCTATTCGGCGAGCTCCTCCAGCTCAGCTCGGTAGCGCTCGAGCTTGGCGCGCTCTTCGGAGACGAGCTCGGCCGGCGCCCGGGCGACGAACTTCTCATTGGCGAGCTTGCCTTCGGCGCGGGACACCTCTGAACGCAGTTCCTCGCGTCGCTTCTCCAGCCGGGCGGCGATCGCCTCCGCGTCGACCTCCGCCGAGGCGAGCACCTTGACCGGGCCGACGGCGGCAATCGGATCGCCGCCGTTCTCGACGAATTCAAAGCGGGCGAGACGGGCGACGAACTCCTCCGGCCGCTCGCCCTCGACGGTGCACGAGAGCTGCGTCGCGGCGGGGGCGTCGACCATGTCGCGCCAGGCCCGCAGGCGCCGGGTCAGCTCGATGCTGCCCCCCACCTTCTCCTCGGCCTCATCGTCAAGGAGCGAGCCGTCGCCCTGCGGAAAGGGATGCACGGCGAGATGTCCCTTGCGGCTCGGGTGGTAGGACCAGACCTCCTCGCTGACGAAGGGCATGATCGGGTGCAGCAGCGACAGGGTGCGCTCCAGCACCCAGAGCAGGTTGGCCGAGACCGCCGCCTCGCCGTCATAGAGGCGCGGCTTGACGATCTCCAGGTACCAGTCGCACAGCTCCGACCAGAAGAAGGCGTAAGCCTCCTGGGCGGCGTGGGCGAAGTCGTAGCTGTCGAGCTTCTCGCTGACCGAAGCAATCGTGTGCTCGAGCCGCGAAAGGATCCAACGGTCCTCGACCCGCTCGGCAACTGGCCTGGCCTCGACCTCGGCAGCGTTGAGCAGGATCAGGCGGCTTGCGTTCCAGAGCTTGTTGGAGAGGTCGCGGCCCTGCTGGACCTTGGCATCGGAGTAGCGAACGTCCTGGGTCGATGACATCGCCAGCAGGCCGAAGCGCAGCGCATCGGCGCCGTGCACGTCGATCTCCTCCAGCGGGTCGATGCCGGTACCGAGGCTCTTCGACATCCGCCGGCCGTCGCGGGCCTGGATAACCGAGTGCACGTAGACGTCCTTGAAGGGGACGTCGCCGGCGAACTCGAGCCCCGTCATGATCATCCGCGCCACCCAGAGGAAGAGGATCTCCCGCGCCGTGGTGAGGAAGCTGGTCGGATAGAAGGCGCGCAGCTCGGGGGTCTCATCGGGCCAGCCGAGCGTGGCGAAGGGCCAGATCGCCGAGCTGAACCAGGTGTCGAGCACGTCCTCCTCTTGGCGCAGCTCGCCGCCGCAGGCGCCGCAGCGCTCCGGCTCGGACTCGGCGATGATCGTCTCCTCGCAGGCGTCGCAGTACCAAACCGGGATGCGATGACCCCACCAGAGCTGGCGCGAGATGCACCAGGGCCGGATCTCCCTCATCCAGTCGAGGTAGACGCGCTTCCACTGGGCGGGGGCGATCCGCACCCGCTCGCTCTCGACCGCCTCGATCGCGGGGGCCGCCAACTCGTCCATGCGGCAGAACCACTGCAACGAGATCAAGGGCTCGATCCGCTCGCCGGAGCGGTGCGAGAACGGCACCGAGTGAACGTAGGGCTCTTCGGCGCGCAGTGCGCCCTGCTCGCGCAGGGCGGCAACGACGGCCACCTGCGCCTCGGCTGCGGTGAGGCCGGCGAACCCCTCCCCCGCCGCCTCAGTGAGCCGGCCGTCGGGACCGATCGCGACGATCTCCTCGAGGCCGTGCGCGCGGCCGATCTCGAAGTCGTTGGGGTCGTGGCCGGGCGTGATCTTCAGCGCGCCGGTGCCGAACTCAGGGTCGACGTGCTCGTCGGCGATGATTGGCAGGCGGCGGCCGACCAGGGGCAGGACGCAGTGCTTGCCGACCAGGTCGCCATAGCGCTCGTCGTTCGGGTTAACCGCCACCGCGGTGTCGGCGAGCATCGTCTCGGGACGCACAGTGGCGACGGTCAGCACCCGATCGGCGCCCTCGACCGGGTAGTCGATCGAGTAGAGCGTGTCCTCGACCTCGCGGTTCTCGACCTCGAGGTCGGAGATCGCCGAGTGCGAGCCGGGGTCCCAGTTGACCATGTAGTTGTCGCGGTAGATGTAGCCCTTGTCGAAGAGCTGTTTGAAGACCCGGTAGACGGCCTTGACGTAGCCCTCATCGAGCGTGAAGCGCTCGCGCTCGTAATCGCATGAGGCGCCGAGGCGCTTGTACTGCTCGACGATCCGCGAGCCATACTCCTCGCGCCACTCCCAGACCCTTTTGACGAACTCCTCGCGACCGAGGTCGTGCCGCGAGACCCCTTCGGCCCGCAGCATTTTCTCGACCACCGACTGAGTCGCGATCCCAGCATGGTCGGTACCAAGGACCCAGAGCGAGTTGCGCCCCCGCATCCTGTTCATCCGCACCAGCGCGTCCTGCATCGATCCGTTCAGCGCATGCCCCATATGCAGCGCCCCGGTCACATTCGGCGGCGGAATCGCAACCGAAAAATTCTCCTCCGCCATCCCCTCCGCCGGCGGATGAAAGTACCCCGCCTCCATCCATTCAGCAAAGACCCGCCCCTCGACCTCCCCCGGGTCATAACGGGTCGTCGCTTCCAGCCTTTTCCGCCGCGCAGCGTCCACGCGCCGAGTCTAGATAGATGCCGCCCTTGCCGACCCTAAGCCGCGTGTCGACGGAGAGGCCAGGCGCCCCTCTCGCAGAGGCTCAGGGACCACGCCTCGGAGCACCCGGGCAATCTGCTGCGCAACGGCCTCTGAGGGAGGGGCGCCTGGCCTCTCCCGGCCACTACGCATATTTCTCGCTCAGTTCGTCGCTTATGCCACCGATGTCCTGAGGGGCAGCCTCAGTGACGAGCGTCGGCCGCCGCCCCTGCTCAATCGTCTCCTTGGTGACGACGCACTTGGTCACGTCGCGCCGCGAGGGCAACTCGAACTGGACGTCGAGCAGCGTCTCCTCGAGGATCGAGCGCAGGCCGCGGGCGCCGGTCTCGCGTTCGAGCGCTTTATTGGCGATCGCCTCAAGGCTGTCCTCGGCGAAGACAAGCTCGATCTCGTCAAACTCGAAGAAGCGCTTGAACTGCTTGGTCAGTGCGTGCTTGGGCTCGGTGAGGATCGTGATCAGGTCATCGCGGCTGAGCTGGTGAATCGCGGCGACGACCGGCAACCGGCCGATGAACTCGGGGATCAGGCCGTATTCCATCAGGTCCTCGGGGAGCACCTGCTCGAACCACTCGCCGGTGTCCTCCTTTTCTTCGCGCGAAGAGATCGCGGCGCCGAAACCGACGCCGCGGTCGCCGACTCGCTTCTCGATCACCTTGTCGAGTTCGGCGAAGGAGCCACCGCAAACGAAGAGGATGTTGGTCGTGTCGATCGTGAGGAACTCCTGGTGGGGGTGCTTGCGACCGCCCTGCGGCGGCACCGAGGCAGTCGTCCCCTCGAGGATCTTCAGCAGCGCCTGCTGCACGCCTTCGCCGGAGACGTCACGGGTGATCGACGGGTTGTCGGCCTTGCGCGCGATCTTGTCGATCTCGTCGATGTAGATGATCCC
>JBKPOV010000052.1:0-2056 GCA_046733315.1 Actinomycetota bacterium | reverse complement strand
TCCGCCCGGCGATCAACGTCGGCATCTCGGTCTCGCGGGTGGGCGGCAACGCGCAGACCAAGGCGATGAAGAAGGTCGCCGGCAAGCTGCGCCTCGACCTCTCCCAGTACCGCGACCTCGAGGCCTTCGCCCAGTTCGGTTCCGAGCTCGATCCCGAGACCCAGAAGACGCTGAACCGCGGTGAACGGTTGGTCGAGCTGCTCAAGCAGAAGGAGCGCGAGCCCCTCGAGGTCGCCGACCAGGTGGCGGCGATCTACTCGGGCACCGGTGGCTACCTCGACCGGATCAAGACCGAGCGAGTCGGCGAGTTCCTCGGCGACCTGAAGATCCGCCTGCGCTCCGAGAAGGCCGACCTGCTGAAGCGAATCAGCGAGACCGGCAAGCTCGAGGAGGCCGACGAGGAGGAGCTGGGCAAGGCGATCGCCGAGTTCGTCGACGACTTCGGTCCCGACTTCGACGAGCACGGCGACCCGCTCGAGAAGGGCGAGTCGGATCGGATCAAGTCCGAGGAGGAGCGCGCAAAGCCCTCCCGCACCGCCGAAGCCGAGTCCGAGGAGACTGAGACTGAGAAGGAGGCAACCCCCGCCTAACGCTGGGGTGCGGTCATGGCCACTCAGAAGGACGTCAAGAATCGCATTGCGTCGATCAAGAACATCAACAAGATCACGCGGGCGATGGAGATGGTTGCCGCGGCGCGCCTGCGCCGGGCCGAACAGCGGATCGAGCAGTTGCGGCCCTACGCGCAGTCGATGCGGAAACTCACCCGCCGGGCCGCCGAACAGTCGGGGGGGATCCCGCGGGTGCCGGTGCTCGAGCAGCGTGAGGACGAGAAGCGGGTCGGCGTCGTCCTGATCACCGGCGACCGTGGCCTCGCCGGCGCCTTCAACACCAACATCATTCGCGACGGGCTGCGGCTCAAGGGCGAGCTGCGCGAGCAGGGCAAGGAGACCGTCTTCTCCGCCGTCGGCCGTAAGGGCGTCGGCGCGCTGACCTTCCGCAAAGAGGACCCGCGTACCTCCTACGTCGGCTTCACCGACCGGCCCGGCTTCGCCAACGCGCGCGAGATCGGCGAGGAGCTGACCGCTCGCTACGTCGACGAGGAGCTCGACCGGGTCGAGCTCGTCTACAACCGCTACGTCTCACCGCTGACCCAGCACGTCTGGCGGCAGACGCTGCTTCCCCTGCAAGAGGCCGACGTGATCGGCGAGGGCGTCGCCGAGGAGGAAGAGGAGGGCACCGAAAGCGAGATCGAGAAGGCTCACAGCCAATCGGTCTGGGAATACGAGCCCGATGCCGAGGAGCTGCTGGGGCAGCTGATCCCGGAGTACGTGAACATCTCGGTGTACCGGGCGCTGCTCGAGTCCGCCGCCTCTGAGCTGGGGGCGCGGATGACCGCGATGCGCAGTGCCGCGGAGAACGCGGAGGAAATGATGGGCGACCTGACTCTGGAGATGAACCGGGTCAGGCAGGCCGAGATCACCCAGGAGATCCTCGAGGTCGTCGCCGGCGCCGAGGCGCTGGGCTAAAAGCTGAGAACCACGAAAAAGGAACCAATGGCTGAGAGCAACGGAGCAAACGTAGGGCGAGTCGAGCAGGTCACCGGCGTGGTCGTCGATGCGGTCTTCCCGGAGAAGCTGCCGGAGATCTACTCGGCGGTGAAGATCGAGATGTCGGGCGACGCCGACAACGAGGCGACGGAACTGGTCTGCGAGGTGCAGCAGCACCTTGGCGACGACCGGGTCCGCACAGTGGCGATGGACGCCACCGATGGCCTGCAGCGCGGCGACAAGGTGATCGACACCGGCGGCCCGATCTCGGTTCCGGTCGGCGACGCCACCCTCGGCCGCATCTTCAACCTGCTCGGCGAGCCGATCGACCTCGGCGAGCCGGTCGAGACCGAGGAGCGCTGGCCGATCCACCGTCCTGCCCCGGAAGCCTCCGATCTCGCTCCCACCCAGGAGATCCTCGAGACCGGGATCAAGGTGATCGACCTGCTCGCGCCCTACGCCAAGGGCGGCAAGGTCGGGCTCTTCGGCGGCGCCGGCGTCGGCAAGAC
>JBKPOV010000051.1:0-8939 GCA_046733315.1 Actinomycetota bacterium | reverse complement strand
GGTCGAAGCCGGGCACCGAGCCGCTGGCCGGGACGCCGCTCGTTCCCAGCAGCGGCTCGCCGTCGACCGGATTGCGGCCGGTGAGCATGGCGACGAGCTGGTCCTCGCCCACCTTCCCGTCGAGACCCAGGCGAGCAGCGGCGTCGCCGATCCACTCGCCCGCCTCCTCGCCCTCGCCGGAGTAGTAGTCCTCCGCACCTTCGGCGACCTTGTCAAGGTAGTAGCGCTCCTGTCCTTTGCCGAGCTTGCCGATGGAGAGCATCGCCCCTGTTGTCCACGGGGGAGGCGTTTTGCATCGGTTCACCTCGGGAGGTGATGCGGCGTGAGGGTAGTGGCTGTTAGGTGTCCGAGGCACCTTTTTCGCTGATGCCTGAGGTCTTTTGGGTACGCCTTGCTGGCCCGATGGCGTGTATCTGAAAATCTTTAGCCTTGGGCTTGCTAGTTGAAGGTATTCATTGGAAGTCCATGAGATTGGAGTGGTGTCGTGGCAACCGCAAAGGGCATTGCCAAATGGATGGTCGGCCGACTGGAGGAGGACGACTTGCTCTACCAGGAAGTCGTCGTCTACGAAATCGAGAAGCGTTTCGGAAGCGAGTTCGTCTATATCAATGAGAACGGCAATTTGGCAATTGCCCGGACGGTTCTCTCAGAGTTCAGGAAGCTGACTAATAACGATGTTGTCTGGGAGCGGGGAGAGCGGCTCTGGCGAAAGCGGGCAGCCTTCGATCCCGAAGGACGATCAGCGGAATAGACAATGGGTCACTAGCTTCGCCGCAGTCCGAACTCTCTTACGAGGGTCGAACGAGATGCGAGCAAGGTCTCCAGTCGGGTTTTCGGCCACATTTCGACTCGCGGAGACTTCCCAGCCTCGTTGTGCTTCTCAATCCAACTCACAGCGTCCCCCGTAAATAGGCCGCTCGTCGCGATGATCAGTGCATCGACGCGCGGCGGTTCCCAAAGCGCCATCTGGGCCACAACCGCAGCGGCTTCATCAGGCGACGTTGATTTGGTGAGCCAGTGACGACACTGGACGATTACTCGCTCCCTTCGAGTGTCACCTAGAGCATCTGAGACGACACGGTCAACCGATAGATCGCGACCCTTGTCGGCGGCGCGCGTCTTCATCAACCATTGCGGATTCTCGTATCCGTTGGCGGTGAGAAGCAGGTTGTACATCAGCCGCTCAAAGCCTTCATCATCGAGCACATCCCAGGCCAACTCCGTGCTGACTGGACCGCTTGGCTGTGACTCAGCAAGCGAACCCAGATCATCGACCTCAACAGGAAGCGGCTCCAGTGCTCCGTACAGGCTCGCCTCGATGTCGGGGCGCACCGACGGCCAGTCGAACTCCGCGATATCGCGGTAATCGACAGCCTGTGCAAAGCCGAGATGCCGGTGCAGATCGTGCCACCGGCCCTGAGATTTGGAGAGGTCCGACCCGAGCAGCCGCTCGATTTCTCCTATTCCTTGGATCAGCTTCTGCCAATCCTCATTGTCCGCCATGGGGGTTCCGTCGCGGGGGATTGACTCATCAACGTTGGAAAGGATGCTGTCGATTTCCTTAACCAGCTCCAGCACCCGTTCTCTGACCAGAGAGCGCCTGGCCTTCGCAAACCGATGCTTGTACTCAGCGAGCTGCTCGGCCGGCTCGCGTTCTTCCTGGGCCACGCTGATCGCATACTCAGGCTCCCCAAGCTCGGCGACCCCCATTCTCCGATCGGCTATTTCATCAAGGGTGAAAGGGGCAACAGTTGGCTTGTAGCCTTTTAGTGGCGGTAGGCCAGAGAGCAAATCCACATATGAGCGGCGTAGGTTCTCGTACCGCTGTGCCTCAGGGCTGGTATCAGCAAACGAAATTCCATCGGACACAAGCGCATCCATCTCCTCCGCAACCGCTTCGATCCGGCTGATGTTCGTCTCCGCCTTCTCGAACTGCCCGAGAGCTTCCTCCAGATTCATGCGGCCAGCGTAGCCGCATCGGCTCCGCGTTCGTCAGATAGATCCCGCGGCGATTCGGCTGAACCGATGCAATCGGCCCTCAAACTGGACAATGGGGTCGATGGCAAAAGTAGCCCTTGAGATCAATGACCAGCTAGTCGAGCACATTGCCGTGCGGGCCGCTGAGATGGTCCTGCATCAGCAGAGCGAACGCCGAGACGACAGCTGGCTGCGTGGCGCGGACAAGATCGCGGCGTACATCGACGCGCCCCGGTCGCGGATCTACGGGCTCGTATCGGCGCGACGCATCCCGGTCCACCACGATGGATCGGCGCTGATAGCACGCCGCTCAGAGCTAGATACCTGGATGCTGAATGGAGGTGGTTGCCGGTCGTGACGGCAAGAGCTTGGGGCACCCGGCTCTACGCGAATAGAACGGTCCTAGGAGAGCCCGGCATCGGCGAGTCGTGTCCAGAGTTCTCGGACCACGGCCACGGATTCCTTTGCCTGGTTTAGCCCAACAGCCTGGCCTCGGTGAACCACGTCGTTTCGCCTGTCGATGTGCGCATTGAACCGCTGCCACTCGGGGAGCTGAGTGACGTCCACACCGAGCAGAAGTTCAATGGCGGCTAGGGAGGGTGGGCGCTTCAGCTCAGCAATTCCCCGGTCCTTCAGCAATCGGGCCGCCCAGCGAGGAAGGTCTTTTCCGGCTGCCTCTTCAAGCAGCACTCGCAATTGAACCTCAAAGTGAATCTGAGCCGCGACGACCGCTAGCGCGTACTGCTCCGAGTGGATGAGATCCTGCGCTTCATCCAGGAAGCGGCTACTCGCGTCATCGGCCCCAATCGGTGCCAGCCAAACAATTGGCAAAAGCGCCTCTGGAAGCTTCACGGCACGCCGCAATTGAGCAGCAACCGATTGGGCGCGATCCTCGGCGACGGCCGAATCTGGCGCTTGAAGCTCAAACGTCACGCTCGGCGGATCATCGACATCATCGCTTGAGTAGCCACCAAATCTGACGTGGCGCATGCCCCTGATGACTGCGGGGTCAGGCATTCCCGTGATCGGACCAAGCTCGTCCTCCTCCACCCGGAGCTTCACGGACCACCATCGTTCGGAGTTGGACACGCCGTACCTCTATCGACCCTTGGATTGATGATGTCCTAGCGCGAGTTGCGGAAACTCGTCTACGAACGCGGATCGGACCTGTTCATACAGCGATTCATCTAGGGGCCAGCGACAGTTGATCGTGTTGACCACGTCGTATCCGGCCGCCCCCAGGTCATCGGCCAGCTTCTTCTCCAAAGCACCCACGATGTTGCGGCGCTGCTTGTGCGCCTCCATGTCCTTGTCGGGGGTCTCTCCAAGAACTGGACCATGCGCGATAAAACGGAATTTACACTCCTCCGGCTTGATGCTCCGCGCATCCAAATAGTTGCGCAGCATGCTGCTGTTCTTCGCAGTGCCAAGGTGTTGGCCCATGCGGTTGAACGGCGACTGGGCGTTGGGGGTGGAATTGTCGCCGGTCCTCCCAACGTAGAGCGCCTGCTCGCCGTCCGGGGTGGTCACGTTCCAGACATACAGCCAGAAACCGCGACTCAGCGTCCCGCCATCAAGCTCAACGGTGTAGGTCATTGGACTCATCGCTCTTGATCTTTGCCTTGATTCGGACGCGCACCGTAGTCCAATGTGTCTCCGCCCCCGGCCACAGTACCCTGACGCGCTATGGCAAGGCGTGATCACAGCCTCCTGGCAGAAATCGAAAAGGAGGCCTTGGACGAGGGTCATTCCGCCGCGGGAGCGCTACGCAAGTGCGTGGCTCTCGGTGGAAAGGCCGGGTCAGCAGAGCTTCGCGACTGGGCTACCAAGGAGCTTCGCGGCTACAACGGGGACGATGAGCTTCCCGAGTACCGCATTGTCGCGGCACCAATTCACATCGACGGGGCGACCCTCGACGCCAAGATCACAGGCCAGCCGATAGCTCCGAGTTCGCTACCCGACTTTGTCCAGGAGAAGGTCAAGGAAGAGTTCAAGTTTTACAACGGCATTGGAGAGCTAGAGGAGCTCGTTCGCAGTAGCGAAAAATCAGGCGAACCCGTCAAGCTGCAGCTCCCGATGGGCGCCGACATCGCCCGAATCATGAACCAAGAATCCGTTGCTTCGGGGCAGACCATTCTCACGATCTACTGGTCCATCAGCGCCGTCACGGTGCGCGGCGTTATCGATCAGGTGAGAACCGGCCTGGTTCAGCTTGTGGCTGAGCTCCGAGCCGGACTGCCTGCCGACCAGAGCGTTCCTTCACCCGAGGCAGCAGCGCAAGCGGTCCAGGTGGCCGTTACTGGCAAGCGGTCCAACGTCACCGTGACCACCGCCCAGGCCAGCAACGGTGGCCAGGCCAATGTCACAGCGAATGAGCCAGAGCCTTCGGAATCTGGCTTCTGGACTCGATCCCGCCGAATCGGAGCGTTTTTCGTTGGCGCCGCCACGGTGGTAGCTGCCGTCATCGCAGTGATTGAGTTCCTCTAGCGCCTCCGCCTGTTGACCCGGCGTTGACCCGAGCACAAAAGCGCCGCCTCGTAGGGCGGCGCTTTTGGCTCTGCAATGCGATGGCGAGGGTGGGAATCGAACCCACGACACCACGATTTTCAGTCGTGTGCTCTACCAACTGAGCTACCTCGCCTGGGATGCGCGTCAGCGCCGCGCAAAAGCGAAGGCTAGCGACCGGGAGGCGACGGGGCTGATTGCATTCGGTCGATGAAATGGCTGCGCGGCGCGGTGGGATTGGCGGTCCTTCTTATCGTCGCTGCGGCGATTGCGTCGGGCGGGTCGGGGGCAGATTCGATCCGGCAGCGCTACCTGCCCGCAGCCAACGCGCTGAGAACCGTCGCGCGCTTCGGCACTGAGCGAGTCATCACGGTCCGATCGCTGGGGGACCCGGATGCGGTTCGGCCCGATCCGGCGTGGCTTGAAGACGCTCGGCCACTAGGACTCAAGGCGCCACGATGGGCGCGGCGGATGTACGCCACGTCGTTGCTGGTCCTGCATGCGCTCACCGATGCGCACACGGGAGCAGTCCTCGCCGGCGCGCGGGTCGGCTGGGCCTATGTATGGCCGCGTGATGCCAGCGCTGTTGCAATGGCGCTTTCGGCGGCGGGTTACCGGAATGACGCGCGAAACGTCGTGCGCTTCCTGCGCGGACTCGACCTCAGCGCCGCGGCACGGTTCCACCCGGACGGCGCTCCAGTCGAGGGGCGAGCCATGCAGGGCGATGCAATGGGGTGGATCGCCGCGGCCGCCGGCGCGGCGAGGCCAGCGAGCCCGGCGAGAGCCCGGCCGTGGCGCGGATTGGCCGACTACCAGGAGAGTGGCAGCGGCGACTTCATCGCCAATGCGATCGCCTCGGGGGAGCCGCGCATCCGAGCGCTGTTCGAGACACCCTCGGGCCTGCTGTCTCGCCGCGCTGGCGATTCCGGCTCCGGGCTCGACTCCGCCGCTGCCTGGGCTGTACGCCCCTTCCCCAACCCGGAGCTGTTCCCGCTAGTGCGCCGCACGCTGCTGCGACTGGCCGCCGGCAGCGGCCGCTTCGGAATCCTCCCGTCCGAAGACTGGGACGGTGGCGAGGATCCCTGGACTGCTCCCACCGCCTGGACGGCATGGAGCCTTGCCGCGCTCGGCGAGCGCCCCGCCGCCCTGCGCCTGATGGCCGCCCTGCGCCGCACGGCGACCCCGACCGGAACGCTGCCCGAGCGCGTCGACGCGCGCACCGGCATCCCCACCTCGACCACTCCCCTCGCCTGGTCCCACGCCTTCGCAATCCTCGCCCTAAGGGAGCTCTGGCCCGAGCTGTAACGCGTTTCCCACCCAACAGGGGGACAAAACGCTGCACCTCGATTTGGGGGAGCAGCCTAAATCGATTCGAGCGCCAGACCGACCGCCTCGCGGGCGGAGTCGGCGAGGAGGACCCCCGGCGCGTTCGCCATGCGCTCGCGGCCGCTCAGGGTCCAGCTGCGCAGGGCGATCACGGTGCGGCCGATCGCGCGAGCAAAGCCAATCTCAGAAAGGGTGCCCCACTCGCCGCCGATCGCGATCACGACCTCGCCAGAGGAGACGACCGCGAGGTTGCGGGCGTGGCCGATGCCGGTGGCGACTACGTGCGTGCAGAACTCGTTCGCTTCGCCGACCTCGTGACCCGGCACGATGCCGATCGCCTCACCGCCCGCCCCGCTCGCCCCGCGGCAGGCAGCCTCCATCACCCCGCCCATGCCACCGCAGACCAAGGTCACGCCCGCTTCGGCCAGCAGCCGCCCGACTTCCTCGCCGAGCCGCGCCGCCTCGGACCCCAGCTCAGCGCCCGAAGGACCGATGACGGCCACCTGACGCCCGCGCCCGGAGGGGAGGGGGTGGGCCTCACCGGAACCTCCCTGCAGTTCGTGACGGTGAGGCCCACTCCCTTCCGTCACTGCGCCCCCTTCATCTGCCGCATCAGCTCCAAGGCGCCCTCCTTGTGCAGCGGTTCGTTGAGGTTGCCGCACTTGGGGCTCTGCACGCAGGAGGGGCAGCCGGACTCGCAGGGGCACTCGGCGATCAGGCGCTCGGCGTCGCCCAGCAGGCGCTCGAACTGCTCGTAGCCGCGCAGGGTGATCCCCACGCCCCCCGGGTGGCCGTCGTAGATGAAGATCGTCGAGCGGCCGGTCTGGAAGTGGACGTTGGTCGAGAGGCCGCCGATGTCCCAGCGATCGCACATCGCGATCAGCGGCAGCACCGCGATCTGGCCGTGCTCGGTGGCGTGCAGGGAGCCGAGCAGGACGTCGGGCGGCAGCGCCCCGCTGAGCCGTTCGGGCAGGACGTACCAGAGCGCCTGGGTGACGAACTGCTGCTCGGGCAGCTCGAGGGCGACGATGTCGAAGGGCTCCTGCTCTGAGATCGAGACGCGCTGGTAGGCGATTACCTGCTCGGTCACCGAGACCTCGCCGAAGTGCAGCTCGACGCCGGCAGTGGAGCGCTGCTCGCGCACGCGCTCGATGTAGATCTCGGTCTCCTTCTTCGGCCGCGTGTACCAGTCGCCGTCGAAGCGGGAGACGATCGCTCGCCGCCCCTGTACGTCGAGCTGCTCCACCTCATAGGAGCGGCCGAGGTGGAGGTAGATCGCGCCGGGGTGGATCGTCGTGAAGGCCCGCTCGGACTCGACCAGGCCGAGCATCTCACCCGAGTCGCGCTCGATCACGGCGACCGAGTCGGCCGAGGCCGAGCGCAGCGGGATCTTCGAGGCGACGAACTCGCTGCTGCGCGGCATTACTCGCCCGCCAGCTTTGCGCAGCTGCCCCGCCGAGACGAGCCGCTCGGCCCGCTCGCGCCAGGCCGGACCGAAGACCTCCGCGTCGTCCTCGCTCAGCGGCAGCTCGTACGCAGCCGCGACCATGTGGCGCGAGGCGATCTGCTCGCTGGCGTGGTCGAGGATCGCCGCCTCGACCGGCCGCCCGATGAACTCGTCGGGATGGCGGCAGAAGAACTGGTCGAGCGCGTCCTGACCGGCGACGTAGACGGCAAGGCCCCGCTGGCGTCGCCCCGCCCGTCCCCACATCTGGCGCAGGCTGGCGACCGTGCCCGGGAAGGTGACGCAGATCGCCGCGTCGAGCTCACCGATGTCGATGCCCAGCTCGAGCGCATCGGTGGCGACTACGGCGAGCAGCTCGCCGGCCGCGAGCCGCGCCTCGATCTCGCGTCGCTGCTGCGCCGTGTAGCCGCCGCGGTAGGGCGCGATCCGCGCCGCCAGCTCCGGCTTGCCGCGCGCCTCGAGCGATTCGCGGGTGAAGCGCTGGATCAGCTCGATCCCGCGGCGGCTCTTGAGGAAGCAGATCGTGCGCACGCCGTGGGAGACGAGCTCCGCCAGCAGGTCGGCGGCCTCGCCGAGCGGCGAGCGTCGCGTACCCGTCGCCTTGTCGATCAGCGGCGGGTTCCACATCGCGATCTCGCGCCCGCTGCGCGGGGCGCCGTCGTCGTCGATCAGCTGAAAGGGGGTACCGACCAGCTCCTCCGCTAGCTCAACCGGGTTGGCGATCGTCGCCGAGGCGAGCAGGAAGCGCGGCTCGCCCCCGTATGCCCGCGCCATGCGGCGCAGCCGCCGCAGCACGTTGGCGACGTGGGAGCCGAAGACGCCGCGGTAGGTGTGCGCCTCGTCGACGACCACCCAGTCGAGGTTGGCGAGGAAGTCTCCCCAGCTCTTGTGGTGGGGCAGGATGCCGACGTGCAGCATGTCCGGGTTGGTGAGGATGAGGTTGCTGCGGCGGCGAATTGTCGGACGCTCTTCGCGCGGGGTGTCGCCGTCGTAGATCGCCTCGCGCAGCCCGGGCGGGCGCAGCGTCGCCAGCTTGCGCGCCTGGTCTTGAGCCAGCGCCTTGGTCGGATAGAGGTAGAGGGCGCGGCGCTTTGAGTCGCCGGCGATCCCGTCAAGCACCGGCAGATTGAAGGCGAGGCTCTTGCCGGAGGCGGTGCCGCTAGTGATGACCAGGTTCGAGGACGCCGCCGCCTCGAGCGCTTCGCGCTGGTGAGAGTAGAGGCGCTTGATGTCGCTCCGTTTCAGCGCCTCGACAAAGCCGGGGTCGAGCGAGCGCGGCAGCGCCACCTGCTGCGCTCCGCGCTCCTCCTCGCCGCTCTCGGCGACGATGCGACCGTCGCGACGGGCGGGATCGAGGGCGATCGACCAGGGTGTCTCCAAAAGACTCTTCGCCATCAACCGCTCCAAGGGTCGTCAGATGACGAGGTCAAGGCGTCACCAGGCAAGGACGCAGGAGGCCGGAGTAGCAGCGCTACTTCGGCCTCCGAGGACACCGCATGGCGGCGATCTGGTGCCGTCATCCGACGACCCGCCCCGCGACCCGCATCGCCTGCAAGGCGCTCTGGTCGTGAAGGCGCAGGATCGCGGCGCCGGAGGAGACCGCCAGCGCCGCCGCCGCGGCGGTCGCCCATTCGCGCTCCGAGGCACCAACCCGCGCATCCCAGGA
>JBKPOV010000050.1:0-17557 GCA_046733315.1 Actinomycetota bacterium | reverse complement strand
AGCTCGGTCAGGTCGTCGACCGTGACCGCGTCGACCTTGGCCAGCATCTCGTCGAGGTCGTCGATCGGCAGGCCGAAGAGGGTCGCCCGTGAGATCCGCGACATCCGCGCCGCGGTCGACTCCGAGGAGAGGACGAGGCGGCCCTTGACGTTCTCCTTGCCCCGCGAGAGCTCCTCGGCGGAGACAGGCTCGCTGCGCAGGCGGGCGAGCTCGGCGCCGATGATCGAGCAGGCCTCCTCGACGTTGTCCTCGCGGGTGCCGACGTAGCTGGCGATCAGACCGGAGTCGGTGTACTGCTCGTTGTAGGAGCCGACGGCGTAGGCGAGACCGCGCTTCTCGCGCACCTCGCGGAAGAGCCGCGAGGAGCTCGAGCCGCCGAAAATCGAGTCGAGCACGGCCAGCGCGTAGCGACGCTCGTCATCGCGCGTAATGCCGGGGGCGCCAAAGCAGATGTGGTACTGCTCGGTGTCCTTCTGGTAGAAGCACAGCCGCGCCGCTTCGTCGGTCCCGACGGCCTGACGTTCGTCTGCGCCGGTGGCAGGAGGCTGGACCAGGCGCTCGGCGAGCTCGACGATGCGGTCGTGGTCGACGTTGCCGGCGGCGCCGACGACGACGTTGGCACCGGTGTAATGGGTACTGCGGTAGGCCTCGATCTCGGGCACCGGCACCGAGCTGATCACCTCGGCCTCGCCGAGCACACGGCGACCCAGCGGATGCTCGCCGAAAACCGCCTCGGCGAGGATGTCGTGGACGCGATCCTGCGGCTCGTCCTCGTACATCGCGATCTCCTCCAGCACGACCTCCCGCTCGGAGTCAACTTCGGGGTAAGTCGGTGCCAGCAGCATCTCGGCGAGCAGGTCGAAGACCTCCTCGGTGTGCTCATCGAGGAAGCGCGCGTGCAGGTGCGTCGTCTCCTTGCCGGTCGCAGCGTTGACCGAGGCGCCGAGGCCGTCGAGCTTCTCGGCGATCTCGATCGCCGAGAAGCGGGCGGTTCCCTTGAACAGCAGGTGCTCGAGGAAGTGCGAGACGCCCGCTTGCGCTGGCGTCTCGTTGCGCGAGCCGGTGCGCACCCAGAGCCCGAGCGCCACGGAGCGCACCGAGGGGACCTCCTCGGTGACGACCCGTACGCCCGTGCCCTGCTCGGTTAGTCGGGGTGCGCTCAATGCTCGTGCTTAACGGCGCTCACGGTCGCCGCCGCGGGGACGCCGTCCCTCGCGACCACCGCCGCGACCGCCCCGGTCTCCACCGTTGCGACGCGGGCCGCCGTCACCGGAACCGACCGCAGCCAGTTCCTCGGGGCTCTTGCCGGCAACCGAGGGATCGTCGGAGAGGCGCAGGCCGATGCGGCCACGCTCGCGGTCGACCTCGACCACGGTGACGTCGATCTCCTCACCAGCGGTGAGTACGTCGTCGACGGAGTCGACCCGCTCGCCCGGCTTGACGTTGGAGATGTGGAGCAGGCCGTCGGTTCCCTTGACCAGCTCGACGAAGGCGCCGAAGGTGGTCGTCTTGACGACCTTGGCGGCGTTGTAGCGATCGCCGACTTCGGCCTCCTTGGTCATCGACTGGATCCGCGCCACACAGGCTTCGACCAGCGAGCCGGTCGGGGCGTAGATGCGAATCGTGCCGTCGTCTTCGACGTCAATTTCGGCTTCAAACTCCTCGCAGAGGGCGCGGATGGTTTCGCCACCCTTGCCGATCACGGCGCCGATCTTCTCCTGGTCGATCTTGATCGACTCGATCCGCGGCGCGTGCTGGGAGAGCTGCTCACGCGGGCCGTCGATCGCCTCGGCCATCTTGCTGAGGATGAACTGACGGCCCTTGTTGGCCTGCTCGAGCGCGTCGGTGAGGATCTCGAAGGTGACACCGGTGATCTTGATGTCCATCTGCAGGGCGGTGATCCCGTCCGCGGTGCCGGCGACCTTGAAGTCCATGTCGCCGAGGTGGTCCTCGACGCCGGCAATGTCGGTGAGGACGATGTAGTCATCGCCCTCCTTGATCAGGCCCATCGCCACACCGGCGACGGGGGCCGTGACCGGCACGCCCGCTGCCTGCAGCGCCATCGAGGAGGCGCAGACCGAGCCCATTGAGGAGGAGCCGTTGGACTCGAGCGTCTCCGAGACGACCCGGATCACGTACGGGAAGTCCTCTTCGTTCGGGATCGTCGCCACCAGGGCACGCTCGGCGAGCGCACCGTGGCCAATGTCGCGGCGCTTGGGGCCGCGCATGAAGCCGGCCTCCCCGACCGAGAAGGGCGGGAAGTTGTAGTGGTGCCAGAACTTCTTCGAGGTCTCCAGCCCGAGCGTGTCGATCCTCATGTCCATGCGGGTCGTGCCAAGCGCGGCGTTGGAAAGGATCTGAGTCTCACCGCGGGTGAAGAGGGCCGAGCCGTGCACGCGCGGCGATATGTCGACCTCGCACTCGATCGGCCGGATCTCGTCCTGGGCGCGACCGTCGGGGCGCTTCTTGTCGACGGCGATCGCCTTGCGGATCGTGTCCTTCTCGATCGAGCCGAAGGCGGCCTTGACTTCGGCGACCCGCTTCTCGTCGACCTCGCCGGCGTCGTCCGGGACCGCGTACTTGCCGACAACCTCGTCCTTGACTTTGTCGATCGCCTCGTAGCGCTCGAGCTTGCCCTCGGTGGCGATCGCGTCGACCAGCGTCTGGCCGTGGGAGGAGCGGATGTCGCTAAGCAGGTCCTCGTCGATCGACGGTGCCTCGACCTCGATCTTCTCCTTGCCGGCCTTCTGCTGCAGCTCCTCCATCGCGGCGACGAGCTTCTTGATCTCGCTGTGGGCGATGTCGAGCGCATCGAGGATCTCCTGCTCAGTGACGCCGCTGGCGCCGGCCTCGACCATCAGGATCGCCTCGTCGGTGCCGGCGACGATCAGGTCGAGATCGAGCTCGGCAAGGTCCTCCTCGCAAGGATTGACGACGAAGTCGCCGTCGAGCTTGCCGATCCGCACCGCGCCGACGTGGGCGGCGACGGGAACCGGAGAGATCGCCAGCGCCGCGGAGGCGCCGTTCATCGCGAGGATGTCGTAGGGGTTGACCTGATCGACCGACATCGGGATCGCGACCAGCTGCGTCTCGTAGTGCCAACCCTTGGGGAAGAGCGGGCGAATCGGCCGGTCGATCATGCGCGCGGTCAGCGTCGCCTTCTCGCCGGAGCGACCCTCGCGACGGAAGAACGAGCCGGGGATCTTGCCCGCGGCGTACATCCGCTCCTCAACGTCAACGGTCAGGGGAAGGAAGTCCACGTCGCGAAGGTTGCCGACGGTTGCGGTGCAGAGCACCATCGTGTCGCCGGCCTGAACCACGACCGCGCCACCCGCCTGCTTCGCGAGTTTTCCGGTCTCGAAGGAAATCTGGCTATCGCCGATGTCCGCCGAAACGCGGGTTACGTCAAACATGCTCATTTAGTTGTCCTACCTCCGGCCACCCGGATGGTGGCCATCTGCTTTCAGAACTCTCGTTCTCTTTCGCCAGAGAGAGTACAGAGGCACTCGCGCATCCGACATTGACCCCGCTTGGGGGTGGTCAATGTCGGATGCGCGATTCGAAGATCGCGGGGGTGCCGGTGACGCCGGCGCGGATGCCGGACTCGAAGTCGCGGCGCACTCTCGCGGCAACGGCGTCGGAGCGGCGGTCGGCCTCGAAGCGCTCGACGTCGAGGCCAAGCTGCTCGACGCGCTGCCAGAGGTGCGGATCGTCGATGTGGCCGCGGTCGGCGTAGAGCGAGTCGACCATCTCGAAGAAGCAACCCTGCCGCCCGGCAGCCTCCGCCGCTGCATGCAGGGCAGGAGAGCGCGGGTGCTTGCTGGCGACGGGGAAGTGGCGGAAGACAACCGTTGCCTGGCGGGCGGCGATCTCCGCCCAGGCAGAAGCGCAGTGCGGGCAGCCGAGGTCGGCGTAAACGATCAGCTCCGGGCCCTCGCCGCGGCGGTGATCCTCCGGTCCTGCCGGCGGGACCGCGGCGCTGGTCAGCTCAGGCGTCAGAGGCGAGGGCGTCGAAGATCAGGTTGGCGCCGGGGATCTCCAGTGGGGTCGGCGACTCGTGCACCCACTCGACCGTGCCCTGCTCGTCGACCAGCACCAGCGAGCGGTTGGCGTGGCCGACCCTCTCGATGTAGGCGCCGTAGGCGCGCGCCACCTCGCCCTTGGGCTCGAAATCGGCGAGCAGCGTCGTATCGAGTCCGAGCTTTTCCCGGAAGGCCTTGTGGGTGAAGCCACTGTCAACGCTGATCCCGATCATCGTCACGCCCTTGGCTTCGATCTCCGGCTTGACCTCCTGGTAGATCGAGAGCTGGTCGCTGCAGACGGGACTGAAGTCGAGCGGGTAGAAAACCAGCAGGACCTTCTTGCCGCGGAAGTCGGAGAGCGAGACCTTCTCGCCGTCCTGGTTGCGAAGGGTGAACTCGGGCGCCGGTTTCCCGGCGGCGATCATCGCCGCAGGCCGAGTTCGCCGACCAGGGCGCGGTAGCGCTCGAGGTCGTGGCGCTCTAGATAGCGCAGCATGCGGCGGCGCTTGCCGACCAGCATCAGCAAGCCGCGGCGCGAGTGATGATCCTTGGGGTGCGTACGCAGGTGCTCGGTGAGTTCGTTGATCCGCTCGGTGAGCAGGGCGATCTGAACCTCGGCCGAGCCGGTATCGCCGTCGACGCGGCCGTACTTACCAATCAGCTCGCTTTTTTTCTCTTTGGTCAGACTCATCTCGTAAAAGTGCCGTGCTCCTATGACAGGCACGGCCGCTGCAAGCTAGCACAGAGGTTCGCTCTGCGAGGGAGGCTGGGGTACCCCTGCTCACTCGCAACTCGTCGATGGAGACGCTACCGCTAGCGCCTCTAGGTTGACGCTCCTCCCGCGCAAAACGTTCGCACGGGCATCCCAGCCTCCCAGGCGGGCGGTATCCCGAGGAACGGAGGGAGCCGGTGTCCTCCGAACGTTTTGCGCGGGAGGAGCAGGGACCAAGAGGCGTCAGCTCCCAAGCTTCTATTCGACGAGTTGCGAGTGAGGAGGACACCGGCTCCCTCCGCGCTCGCGAGCGAAGATCTGTCAGGGACGCTGGAATGCCGCGCAAACGCTTTTCGCATCCTCGACGTCGATCTTCATTTGCGTGATCAGCTCCTCGACGCTGGCGAAACGCTTCTCGCCGCGCAGCCGCTCGACAAACGCTACCCGTAGCTCGGTTCCGTAGAGGTCGCCCTCGTAGTCGATTAGGTAGGTCTCGATCAGGACGCCACGACCCGTCTCGAAGGTCGGGCGCACGCCGACGTTGACAGCCGCCGGGACGCCGTTGGCGAAGGAGGCGTAGACGCCGTGGCCGGGGATCGCCAGGCGGTCGTCGGGAACGAGGTTGGCGGTCGGGAAGCCGAGCTCGCGGCCGCGTTGATCGCCGCTGACGACTTCGCCCTCGACCATGAACGGGGCGCCGAGGCAGTGGCGGGCGCCCTCCATGTCGCCGGCGGCGACGAGGGCGCGGACCCGGGTCGAGGAGACGGTCTCGCCGTCGACCTCGACCAGCGGCACTACCCGAGTCTCGAACTCATCGCGGCTGTTTAGCATCGCCGGGTCCCCCTGGGCTTTAGCTCCGAAGCGGAAGTTCTCGCCCACCGAGACCGTCTCCGCGCCGAGCCTGGCGATCAAGACGTCCTCGATGAATTCCTCGGCGCTGCGCTGGGCGAACTCGCGATCGAAGGGGATCACGACCAGCTCCTGCACCCCCAGGCCCTCGATTACGTCCCGCTTGACGCCAAAGGGCATGATCAGCTTCGGCAGCGCCGCCGGGTGCAGGATCTCGAGCGGGTGCGGGTCGAAGGTGAGCACCGTGTCCGCACCCTTGATTACTGCCTGGTGGCCGCGATGGACGCCGTCGAAGGTGCCGATCGCAACATGGCGAGGTCGCGGCCTCGCGTCCGGCAGCGATGTCACCTCGATCTTCATCGCGAGCCCTTCCGGTGCGCTTTATGCGGGCATAGGACGGAAAAGGCGCACCGGAAGCTCATCGGAGGGCCTCCGCGGTGGCGGGGACCAGTTCGGCGACGCGGGTCAGGTCGAGCTCCTCGCCGGCATCCTCGATGCGGAAGGGGCCGATTGCGGTGCGGCGCAGCTCTGCGCAGTAGGCGTCGTCCAGGGTCTCGATCAAGGTGCGGATGTAGGTGCCGGCGGAGCACTCGATCTCGTACTCGGCGCTCCCGGCTTCGCTGCCGAGCAGCTCGGTCCGATAAACCTCGACATCGCGCTCGGGGGTTTCTACGACCTCACCCCGGTGGGCCTTGCGATAGAGGCGCTCCCCCCCTACTCGTACCGCCGAGGTCATCGGCACGCGCTGGCGCACGGTACCGGTCGGCAGCTCGAGCGAGCCCGGCAGGCGGCCGGTCTCTGTCAGCTCGCCATCCGGGTCGCCGGTGCTCGAACGCCAACCGAGCCTGGCCTTGGCGACGTAGGTCTTTGGCAAGCCGGTCAAAAAGCGCTGCAGCCGGGTAGCGCGGCCGATCAAGATCAACAACAGACCGGTCGCGAAGGGGTCGAGCGTACCGGCGTGGCCAACTTTGCCGCTGCGCTCGCGCCGCACCGCCAAGACCACGTCGTGCGAGGTCTTGCCCGCCGGCTTGTCGCAGAGCAGCACCGAGCCTTCGCCGTCCACGGCCATGCTCAGGGGCCGAGCTGTGCTTTGACTTCGCCGCAGAGGAAGTTGACCAGGTCCTTGAGCTCGAGATCGGTGGAGAAGCCAGCCGCCCGCTTGTGGCCGCCGCCCCCGTGCATACGCGCCATTGCCGAAACGTCGATCTCACCGCCGCTGGAGCGCAGGCTGACCTTGCGCGCAGCGCGACCACGGTCGCCCTGGTCGCGAACCATGGCCGCTACCTTGCAGCCCTCGATCGAGCGCAGATGGTCGATGATTCCCTCTGTCATCTCCTCACCACCCCCGCTCGCCTCGTAGTCGGCAGCGGTGATGTAGGAAACGATCAGCCGCTCACCGCAATAGCGCTGGATCCCGTCGAGGGCGCGCGAGAGCAAACGCAGCTTCTCGATCGGCACGTGCTCATAGAGGCGGCGATAAGTCTCGTCGACGGCGACGCCCGCGTCGATTAGAGCGGCGGCAATGCGATGCGTATTGGCGTTGGTGTTCTCGTACATGAACTTGCCCGTGTCGGTGATCAAGCCGACGTAGAGCGCCGCGGCAATCTCGGGCGTGATCTCAGCGCCGAGTGCGATCGCCAGCTCGTAGACGATCTCGGCTGTCGAGGAGGAGGTGGTTTCGACCAGGTTGACGTCGCCGAAGCGGGTGTTGTCGTGATGGTGGTCGATGTTGATGCGGAAGTTGTCGCCGGCGCTGAGGAACTCAACCGGCATGCGGTCGATGTTGCCGCAGTCGAGGAAGACCACGGTGCGGTCGGACATGTCCGCCGGCGGCTCGTGAAAGACCTCCTCCAGCGGCAGGAAGCGGTACTCGATCGGCAGCGGGAACTCCTTCGCGGCCATGAACATCACCGAGTCCTTACCGAGCTGGCCGAGCAGGTGGTGCATGCCGAGCAGCGAGCCGAGCGCGTCCCCGTCGGGGCCCTCGTGCGCGGTGAGCAGGAAGCGCTCGCGGCTGCGCAGCTCGCCGACGACCTGCTCGATCCCAGCGGTGGCAACACCTGCTCCGTCGCTCACGGCTCCTCCCCCTCGAGCAGTTCGCTGATCCGCATGCCCTGCTCGACCGTCTCGTCATAGCGAAAGCTCAGCGTCGGCGTGCGCTTCATCCGCGTCTCAGCGGCGATCTTCGCCTGCAGGACGCCGTGCGATGAGGCCAGGCCGGCCATCGTCGCCTCTCTCTCCTCCTCGGTTCCGAGGACACTGACGTGCACCTTTGCGGCGCGCAGGTCTGGGCTGGTCTCCACAGAGGTCACGGTCACGAAGCCGATACGCGGGTCACTCAGCTCGGCGATGGCAGCGCCAATCACCTCGCGAAGCACCTCGTTGATGCGGCGCATGCGAGAAGCGGCCATCTTAGCCACTCACTCCAGCGTCTGCTCGACCTGCTTTGTCTCGTAGAACTCGAGCATGTCGCCCTCCTTGACATCAGCGTAGCCGTCGAGGACGACGCCGCACTCCTGCCCCTGCTCCACTTCCTGGACGTTGTCTTTGAAGCGACGCAGGGAGCCCAGTTTGCCGTCCCAGATAACCGTGCCCTCGCGGACGAGGCGGACGCTGGCGGTGCGGGTCACCTTGCCCTCGTTGACGATGCAGCCGGCGATGCGACCGACCTTGGAAGCCTTGAACGTCTGCTTGACCTCGGCCTCGCCGAGCGTCTCCTCGACCTCGACCGCCTCGAGCAGACCCTCCATCGCGTTGCGCAGGTCTTCGGTGATTTTGTAAATCACCGAGTAGGTGCGGACGTCGACGCCCTCGCGCTCGGCGGCGCGGCGGGCATCGGCAAGCGGCCGCACGTTGAAGCCGATGATGATCGCCTCGGAAGCAGCGGCCAGCATCACGTCGGACTCGTTGATGCCGCCGGTCTGCGAGTGGATGATGTTGATCCCGACCTGCTCCTGCGGCACCTTGGCGATCTCGTCCTGGAGCGCCTCGAGGGAGCCGGCGACATCAGCCTTGAGGACGATGTTGAGCTCCTTGATGTCGCCCTCCTGGACGCGCGAGAAGACCTCCTCGAGGCTGACCTTGCGGGCCTGGCGACGGGCCAGCTGCTCGGTCTTGAGCCGGTTGGCGCGCTCCTGGGCCTCCTGGCGGGCGCGGCGGTCGTTCTCGACCGCGTGCACGAACTCGCCGGCGTCGGCGACGCCGTCGAAGCCGAGCACCTCGACCGGCATTCCGGGACCGGCGCTCTGTACGCGCTTGCCGGTAAAGTCGTGCATCGCGCGTACCCGGCCCCACTGCGGCCCGGCGACGAGCGAGTCGCCGACCTTAAGCGTGCCGCGCTGGACGAGGATCGTGACCACGGGGCCTCGGCCCGGATCGAGCTGGGACTCGACCACGGTGCCCGAAGCGGGCGCGTCCGGGTTGGCCCCGAGCTCCTCCAGCTCGGTGACGAGCAAGATCATGTCGAGCAGGCTGTCGAGTCCCTCGCGGGTCTTGGCGGAGACGTCGACGTAGACGGTCTCCCCGCCCCAGTCCTCGGGAGTGAGGCCATCTGCGGCAAGCTCGTTGCGGACGCGATCGGGCTGGGCGCCCTCCTTGTCGATCTTGTTGACGGCGATCAGGATCGGCACGTCGGCGGCGCGAGCGTGGTCGATCGCCTCTTTGGTCTGCGGCATGACGCCGTCGTCAGCGGCAACGACGACGACGGCGATGTCAGTGACCTTGGCGCCGCGGGCGCGCATCGCCGTGAAGGCGGCGTGGCCCGGGGTGTCGAGGAAGGTGATCGTCTTCTCCTCGTGGTGAACCTGGTAGGCGCCGATGTGCTGGGTGATGCCGCCGGCCTCGCCCGCTGCGACCTCGGTCTCGCGGATCGCATCGAGCAGCGAGGTCTTGCCGTGGTCGACGTGGCCCATGATCGTGACCACGGGTGGCCGATCGGCGAGCTCCTCGTCGCTGTCCTCGAACTCGGGCGCCTCGGGCTCCTCGTCGGCGGCGCTGACGACCTCGATTTTGCGGTCGTACTCGTCTGCGATCGCGGCGATTGACTCATCGGTGAGGGTCTGGGTAAGGGTCGCCATCTCCCCCATCGTCATCAGCTTCTTGATCACCTCGGAGCTGCCGAGCCCCAGCAGCTCGGCGACCTCACGGACCGTCGCCCCGGCGGGAACCTTTGTCGCCTCGGGCTCGGCTGCCTCGACTTTGGGCGGCGGCTCCTCCAACAGCGGCCGGCGACGCCGCCCCCCGCGCCTGCGCGGCGGACGCTGAGGCGGCGGCCCACCCATCTGGTCCCTGCGGGCGGCCTGAGAATCGATCACGACGCGGCGCTTTTTGCCACTCGCAGCAGATCCACCGCCACCCGTCGAGGCCTTGCCATCCGGCCGCACCGGACCTTTGGAGGCGCCAGCGGGCTTTGCAGCAGGTTTTTGCGTGGGCTCCGGTTTCGCAGCCGCCGGAGCGGGCTTCACCTCGGTAGCCGTGGCAGCCCCCCCGTTGCCTTTAGCGGCCTGAATCGCCTTCAGCGCATCTGCCTCCTCGACACTGGAAGCGGCGGCTTTTGCCTCTATCCCCGCACTTTTGAGCGCGGCAAGGACCTCTTTGCTCTCCAGCCCCTGCGCTTTCGCGATCTCGTGAACCCGTTTTTTCGCCACTACGCTTGCTCTGCCTCCTCGGCCACTGGCTCCGCCTGCTCAGTTTCCTCAGCGCCATCGGACTCAGCCCCAACCGCCCCATCCTGAGCCTGCTCAGCAGCAAGCTCCTCTCCGGATTCGTCGGACGCCTCATCCTGAGCTTGCTCAACGGCGGGCTCGTCTCCGGATTCGTCGGGCGCCGCATCCTGGGGCACCTCAGCCGCGTCGTCTGCGGGTGGTGTCGAGGATGGGACGTCGCCCGCAGCTTGCGAGGACGACGGGTCATCCTCGGCGACAGGACCCGCAGCCGATTCCTCCGGTGCCTCGTCAGGAGCCTCCTCAACAAATTCGGATTCAGCCCGCTCGACAATCTCGTTAACCTGCCCCTGATCCGCATCGGGATCAGCAAGGATCTCGACCTCCGTCTCCGTAACAGCGGCCAGTACCGCAATCTGGTTGGTATCGAAGCGGCTTAGAGCCTGGTGCTGGGGCAATCCGCAGTAGGTCGAGCCGTCAATCGCCGCATTGGGACAGCGGCGGCCGTTGGAGAGCACCGCCATACAGCGCCCGTCAAAGGTTTCTTCGCCCTCGTACTCGACGTCCTGATCCTCCTGGGAGAACTCGGTCTCCGACTTGATGTCGACGCGCCAGCCTGTGAGGCGAGCAGCGAGGCGGGCGTTCTGGCCGTCGCGGCCGATCGCCAGCGAGAGCTGGTCGTCAGGCACGATCACGGTCGCCTGGCGCTCGTCGTCGTCGACGATCACCTCGCGCACCCGAGCCGGCGAGAGCGCCTTGGCGACGAAGCGGGCGGGCTCGTCGTTGTGGGGAATGATGTCGATCTTCTCGCCGCGCAACTCGGAGACGACCATACGAACCCGTGAGCCGCGCGGGCCGACGCAGGCACCGACCGGATCGACGCCGTCGGCATGGGAAATAACCGCAATCTTCGAGCGATAACCGGGCTCCCGGGCCACGCCGACGATCTCGACCAGCTTGTCGGCGATCTCGGGGACCTCCATTTCGAAGAGCTTCTTGATCAGCTCGGAACTGCGGCGGGAGACGACGATCGCCGGCCCTTTGGTCGAGTCCGACACGTCGGTGATCACCGCCTTGACCCGCATGCCGTGGTCGTAGCGCTCGTTGTAGACCTGCTCTGACTTGGGCAGCAGCGCCTCGACGCGCTCGCGCAGTTGGACCAAGGTGTAGCGCTTATCGGACTGCTGGATGATCCCGGTGATCAGCTCGCCGACCCGATCCTGGTACTCGTCGAACATCATCATCCGTTCGGCCTCGCGGATCCGCTGCAGAATCACCTGCTTGGCGGTCTGGGCAGCGATGCGGCCGAAGTCTTCGGGGGTGACGTCGCGGGTCTCGATCTGGTCCTCGTAAGGGGCGATCATCTCAGGATCGAGCTCGGGATCCTCGGGCTCGCGCAGCTCACCCGTCTCCGGGTCGATTTCGCGCTCTTCCTCCTCCTGGGCCTCGGCCGCCTCGGCGAGCAGCTTCTCCTCCAACTCGGGCGGCAGGATCAGTTCGAAGACGCGGAAGTCGCCGGTTTCGTGATCGAGGTCAACGCGGGCGTATTTGGCCGCCCCAGGCGTCTTCTTGTAGGCGGAGAGGAGCGCATCGGCGAGCGCGTCCATCAGCTTGTCGGCGGAGATCCCCTTCTCCTGCTCCAGCGCCTTGACTGCTTCGACGATCTCCTTGCTCACTGGATCTCCTTGCGGTTGCGGTACTTCGGGCCGGGTGAGGACACCTCCAGCGCGTACTCGGCCCGCAGGTGGTTGAGGTGGTGGGTGACGCGTTCGCACAGCGCGAGGTCGACGCCACCGGGGTGGTCGATGAACAGGCGCAGCGCTTCCTTGCCGGGCTGCTCGATCGCGACCAGATCGAGCTCGGAGTCGAGCTCGCGAAGCTGCTGCTGGATGTCTTGCCGGAGGTCTTCCATTGGTTGAGGCCGTAAAAAAAGTGGGCCAGGCCCACTTCGGGTACTACGGTGAGACGTAAAGCTTGGGGCGAGTATAGCTCGCATGGGCCACGAGGCCAGCGGGTCCTGTCATGGGGGCGGGGGGCCTGCGGGCGGACCACGGTCCGTCCTCGACCCCCCGCCCCCATGCCACCCGCTGGACTAGCGGCTCGCGCGGGCTGGCTTGCTTCTCAGCTGGTCGACTCTCTCGAGGATCGTCTCCGCGATGAGGTCCTTCGAAGCTTGTGGGACGGGGTCGGCGCTCGCTGAGTCGATCAGGGTTATGGCGTTTTCTTGGCTCTCGAAGCCGATCTGGGGGTTTGAGATGTCGTTGAGGACTATTAGGTCGGCGTTCTTGCGGTGGAGCTTTTCGCGGGCTCGGTCGACGTTCTCGCCTGATTCGGCGGCGAAGGCGACGATGGTTTGGTCGTCGCTGCGGGTGGCGGTGAGGCTGGCGAGGATGTCCTCGGTGGGCTCTAGGTGGAGGTCGAGGGAGGCGTCCCGGGTTAGCTTGCCGGTTGCGGGGTCGCTTGCCTTGAAGTCGGCGGGGGCCGCTGCCATGAGGAGGACTTGGGAGTTGGGGAACTCGGCCTGGGTCGCTTTGGCGAGCTGCTCTGTGGTCTCGACGTCGATGCGGTGGACCCCGGGAGGCTCGGGCAGGCTCGCGTTGGCGGCGATCAGGGTTACGTCGGCGCCGCGGCGAGCTGCGGCGGCGGCCAGGGCGATCCCCATACGGCCGCTGGAGCGGTTGCCAAGGAAGCGGACCGAGTCGATTGGCTCGCGGGTGCCGCCGGCAGTGACGAGGACCCGCAGGCCGTCCCAGGGGCGCTCACCGGTGGGTAGCTCGGCTTCGACTCGGGCGAGTAGCTGCGCCGGGTCGGGCAGGCGGCCCTTGCCGTGCTCGCCACGGGAGGCGAGGGCGCCCTCGTGGGGGTCGATCAGGGCGACGCCCCTCTCCCGCAGGGTCGCCACGTTGGCCTGCGTCGCTGCGTCGGCGTACATGCGGTCGTTCATCGCCGGCGCCACCAGGCGGGGTGCCGTACAGGCGAGGAAGGAGGTGGTGACCATCGAGTCGGCGCTGCCGGCCGCCAGCTTGGCGATCGTGTTGGCCGATGCCGGTGCGATCAAGTAGGCATCGCAGTTGGTCGCCAGCTCGAGGTGCCCGATCGGGTCGTGGGCCGGCGCCGGATCGCCGGGGAAGGCGCCGCGCATCGGATCGCGCTCGAACTCGGAGAGCAGCACCGGCGCGCCGACGATGCCCTCAAAAGAGGCGGCGCCCACAAATCGGGTGGCGCCCTCGGTCATCAGCACGCGCACTCCATGGCCGGCGGTGGTCGCCAAGCGTGCGAACTCGAGCGCCTTGTAGGCGGCGATCCCTCCGCTTACGCCAAGCAGGATTCTGGCCATGGCTTTCCTTGATCCGGCAACGCCGGAGGCGCGCTAGGAGCGGTACTCGTACTTGAGCTTGCCCGCAGCGACCTCTTCGAGCGCAACCGAGAGGTAATTCCTGTCGCCGGGAATATCGACCATCGGCGGCGGGTACTCACCAAAGCTGCCCTCACCGAGGCTGTGGTAGTAGCTGTTGATCTGCCGGGCTCGCTTCGCGGCGACTACTACTGCCGCGTAATGCGAGTCGGTGTGATCGAGGAGCTTGTCAACGCGTGGTTTGATCATTGGCCCGGGAGTCTAGAGGTATCCCCAACTCGGCGCGCACGATTCCCTCCAGCTCCTCCGCGGCTCGCTCCAGATCGTCGTTGACGACCGTGTGAGCGAACTCGCCCTGGGCAGCCAGCTCTTGCTCGGCGACTTCGAGCCTGGCGTCGATCGCATCGAGGCTGTCGGTGCCGCGCGACTCGAGCCGACGGCGCAGCGAAGCGGGATCGGGCGGCGCGATGAAGACCTGCACCGACTCGCGCATCGCCGCGCGCACCTGGCGTGCCCCCTGGACCTCGATCTCGAGCACGACCGAGCGTTCCGCATCGAGCCGGTTGCGGACCTCCGAGCGAAGCGTCCCGTAGCGGTGACCGCTGTAGGTAGCGAACTCAAGGAAATCTTCGGCGGCGATCCGCTGGTCGAACTCCTCCGCCGTGAGGAAGTGGTAATCGCGCCCGTTCACCTCTCCCTCGCGCGGCTCGCGAGTGGTTGCCGAAATCGACAGCTCCAGGTCGGGGACGCGCTCGAGCAGCGTCGAGATCAGCGTTCCCTTGCCGACGCCAGATGGACCTGTGATTACAAAGACCTTGGCCATGCGGCCGGAGATACTGACCGGCGCGGCGGTCGTTACCTGCGGAGCTGGGAGACGAGCTCGGCGCGCTGTCGCTCTGAAAGACCGCCGATCGTCTTCGATGGGGAGATCCGGCACTGATTGAGGATCCGGTTCGTCTTGACGCGACCGTACTTCGGCACCGCCAGCAACATGTCGAAGACCTTCGCCGTGAGGACGTACTCGGGCGGGTCTAGCAGCAGTGCATGGATGTTTGCCTTGCCCGCTTTGAGGTCCTTCTTCAGCTTCGCCCGCGCCGTGCGAATGTCGTTGGCGCGTTTGAGAGCGTCCATTCGCTGGTCCAGCGATCGCTCGGGGGCGGCGGCGGAAGTCTTGACTGGGACGGGCATGTGGGCGGCGAGTATAGCCGCGGGTCGGGGGCGTGCAAGGCCTTGCAAGGCATTTGCGCCGAAATTCACCTGAACCTCCAGTTGAGGTTTAAGCGGAGTTGCCTATCGGCGTGATACTTCGACGCGATTCAAGCGCTCCGGCGATCTCCTCCGCGACACGCTCTCCCGCCCGCGGATCCCGGAAGCTCTCCGTCCCGACCGCCACGAGCGTGGCCCCCGCCGAGAGCATTTCGACCGCGTCGGCACCCGATGAGATCCCTCCCATGCCAACGATCGGGATGTTCACGGCGGCAGCAACGGCCCGCAGCTGCCCCACGGCAATCGGCCGCACCGCAGGCCCCGACAGGCCTCCGTGCCCGGCAGCGATCCCCGGCTCGCCGGTCACCGGATCAATCGCGCTGGCCTTCAGCGTGTTGATCAGCGAGACGGCATCAGCTCCGCCCTCCTCGGCCGCCACCGCCACATCCGCCGGACCAGCAACGTTTGGAGTGAGCTTCACGATCAGCGGCTTCTCCGTCAGCGGCCGAAGCGCTTCCAGCAGAGCAACAGTCTCACTGGGCTGCTCGCCGACGATGAGGCCGGAGTGAACATTGGGGCAGGAGACGTTGAGCTCGATCGCCGCCACCTCGTCCCTCTCCCCCACCCCTCGGACGAGACGAGCGAACTCTTCGTGCCCCGTGGCCATCACGGAGACGATGAGAGGTACCGGCAGGTCAGCCAATCGCGGCAGATCCTCGGCTAGAAAGCCATCGAGCCCCTTGTTCGGCAGCCCGATCGAGTTGATCATCCCCGCCGGGGTCTCCCAGATCCGCTGCGGCTCATTGCCGGCGCGCGGCTCAGGCGTGATCGTCTTGGAGACGAACGCGGAGAACGGGAATCGCTCCAGCAGCTCATCGCCATAGACCCTCCACGCTGCAATGGCGTCAAATGTTCCCGAGGCATTGACCACCGGGTGTGCCAGTTCCATCCCGCAGAACTCGGTCCCGGTTGGCCGATTCATTTCGTCCCTGGGCGGTCTCTCTATTTCGTGGCTGCCGGTGGGTGGCGTCGCAGGGGGGACCGCCCCCGAGGAAGCTTTAGCTACCGCAGGGGGCGGTGGGTCCCCTGCGGCGACAGGACCCGCCGGCCCCCCACGCAACACAGGCCCATCCACACACAACCGCAGGTAGCCACCACTTGGCTTCGGAACGGCGCAGCCGAAGCAGGCGCCGTAGCCGCAAGCCATTGGGGACTCCATGGCCAGCTCAGACGAAACCCCTGCTTCCAAACAGAGAGCAGCAACGGCCTCCAGCATCGGCGGCGGGCCGCAAGCGTAAACGGCCGCGCTGGCTGCGTCGTCGCCTTCGAGCATGGCTGTCAGCAGGTCGGTGACGTAGCCGTGGTGGCCGGCGTGACCGTCGTCGCTGGCGAGTTTGATCTCGCAGCAGGAGAAGAGGTCGTCGAGGCCACCCGAGTGGGCCGCGTCGCGAAAGCCGAGCAGGACGCGGGTGGGGATGTTCTTCGCCGCGAAAGTGCGGCGCAGGAGCGCCAGCGGCGCGATTCCGATTCCGCCCCCGATCAGGATCGCCCCGGCGGCGCCGGGCGCGAGTTCGCGCGGGGTGGAGAAGGAATTGCCGAGTGGGCCGTTGACCCAGACGTCCTCTCCCACCTCCAGCTCACAAAGCCGGTCGGTGCCGGGACCGATGCCCTCAATCAGGAAGTCGAGACGGACCCCACCCGTCGCCGGAGCGGTCTCGGCGACCGAGAGTGCGCGTGGAAGAAAGGGGCGGCCCTCACGCTGCTCCCAACGCTGCTCGGTGGCGAGCATGTAGAACTGCCCCGGGCGGGGCTCCGGCCCCTCGCTGTCAATCAGTGAAAAGAGCCTGTAGCCCCCGGAGGCGCGATTCTCCGAAACCGCACAGAGGCGTCGCCCGAAAGGGGCGGTCATCGAGGCTGCTTCGCCCTCTCCAGGCCGTGGATCTCCTGGAGGGAGCGGACGTCGGAGTCGCCCTCGATCTTGGCCGCGATCGCCCGCACAGCGGCGGTGGCGCCGGTCATCGTGGTCACGCAGGGAACGTTGTGGCGCACGGCGGCGGTGCGGATCTCGTAACCGTCGGCGCGAGCGCCAGAGCCCGTCGGCGTGTTGATCACCAGGTCGCAGCGGCGCTCGCGGATCAAGTCGACTACGTGTGGCGAACCCTCGGCGATCTTGTTGATCGGGGTGACTGGCACGCCCATCGCCGAGATCGCCTGAGCGGTGCCGCCGGTGGCGATCAGTTCGAAGCCGAGGTCGTGGAAGCGGGCGGCGATCTGGGTCGCCGCCGGCTTGTCGGTGTCGGTGACGGTGATGAAGACCGCGCCCTCGGTCGGCAGCGAGACGCCGGCGGCGGCCTGCGCCTTGCCGAAGGCGGTGGGGAAATCGCTGGCGATCCCCATCACCTCGCCGGTGCTCTTCATCTCGGGGCCGAGCACCGAGTCGGCGCCGGCGAAGCGGGCGAAGGGCAGCACCGCCTCCTTGACGCTGACCATGCCCGCGGGCGGATCGCGCAGCTCCTGGTCGGCCAGCTTCTCGCCCAGCATCAACCGCGCCGCCAGCTTGGCCAGTGGCACGCCGGTCGCCTTGGAGACGAACGGCACCGTGCGCGAGGCGCGCGGGTTGGCCTCGATCACGTAGAGGCGGCCGCCGGCGATCGCGTACTGGATGTTGATCAGGCCGACGACGCCGAGCTCGAGCGCAATCCGCTCCGTGGTCGCGCGGATCTGCTCGAGCATCTCGGCGCCGATGCTGAGC
>JBKPOV010000049.1:0-14620 GCA_046733315.1 Actinomycetota bacterium | reverse complement strand
AGGCGTTGAGCAGCCCGCGCATCGTCGAGCCCTCCTTGCCGATGTCGGTGAGGAAGATCTCGCCGACGTTGCCGTCCTCGTACTTGCCGGCGGTGATGTAGCCCTCGTGGCCGGCGATCGAGAACTTGTGGGTGATCGATTCGCGCTCGCGCGGCATCTTCTTGCGCACCGGCGCGGCGGCCACCTCGGCCTCGGCGCCCTTTTCCTCTTGTGCATCGGTGCGCAGGGCCTGCGCTGTCTTGGAGCCATCGCGGTAGATCGCCAGTGCCTTGAGGCCGCCCTTCCAGCCGCGCGTGTAGGCGTCGGCGATGTCCTCGATCGTCGCCGTCTGCGGCAGGTTGACCGTCTTGGAGATCGCGCCCGAGATGAAGGGCTGGGTCGCGGCCATCATGTCGATGTGGCCGGTGTGGGAGATCGCCCGCTCGCCGACGGCGACGTCGAAGACCGGCAGGTGCTCGTCCTTAAGGTCGGGCGCGCCGACGATCGTGCTGTTCTCGGTGATGTAAGCGGTGATCTGCTCGACCTGCGGCTCCGCGTAGCCAAGCGTGCGCAGCGCCAGCGGCACCGAGCGGTTGGTGATCGTCATCTGGCCGCCGCCGACTAGCTCCTTGAACTTGACCAGCGAGAAGTCGGGCTCGATCCCGGTCGTGTCGCAGTCCATAAGGAAGCTGATCGTGCCGGTCGGCGCCAGCACGGTCGCCTGCGCGTTGCGGTAGCCGTGTTCCTCGCCGAACTCGACCGCCTCGTCCCAGGAGCGCTGCGCCGCCTCGAGCAGCTCGCCCTTGATCCCGGTCGCGTCGATGTCGTAGGAGGCGTCGCGGTGCATCCGCATCACCCCGTTGTGGGGCTCGCGGTTGCGCTCGTATTCCTCGTAAGGACCGGTTGCCCCGGCGGCGATCAGCGCCGACTGGCGGTAGGCCCGACCCGTCATCAGCGCCGTGATCGCGGCGGCGACGTTGCGGCCCTCGGTGGAGTCGTAAGGAAGGCCGTCGGACATCAGCAGGGCGCCGAGGTTTGCGTAGCCGAGGCCGAGCTGGCGAAACTTGTTGGCGTTCTCGGTGATCTCCTCGGTCGGGTAGCTGGAGAAGCCGACGACGATCTCCTGGGCGAGGAAGACGACGTCGACGGCGTGCTCGAAGTCCTCGACGTTGAAGCTGCCGTCCTCGCGGCGGAATTTCATCAGGTTGAGCGAGGCCAGGTTGCAGGCTGAGTCGTCGACGTGCATGTACTCGCTGCAGGGGTTGGAGGCGTTGATCCGGCCCGACTCCGGGCAGGTGTGCCAGCGGTTGATGATCGTGTCGTACTGGACTCCCGGGTCGGCGCAGCGCCAGGCTGCGTCGGCGATCTGATTCATCAGCTCGCGCGCGTCCAGCGTTTTCACCGGCTCACCGGTGACCCGCGCGGTCAGCTGCCAGTCTTCGCCGGCCTCGACCGCCTCCATGAACTCGTCGCTGACCCGCACCGAGTTGTTGGCGTTCTGGTACTGGATCGAGGTGAAGCCCTCGCCGTCGATCGACATGTCGAAGCCGGCGTCGCGCAGCGCCTCCGCCTTCTTCTCCTCGTCGGCCTTGCACCAGATGAAGTGCTCGACGTCCGGATGGTCGACGTCGAGCACGACCATCTTCGCCGCCCGCCGCGTCTTGCCGCCCGACTTGATCGTGCCCGCCCAGGCGTCTGCCCCGCGCATGAAGCTGACCGGCCCGCTTGCCGTGCCGCCCTTCTTCAGCGGCTCGGTCGAGCCCCTTATGTTCGAGAGGTTGATCCCCGAGCCGGAGCCGCCGCGGAAGATCTTGCCCTCCTTGGTGTTCCAGTCCAAGATGCTCTCCATGGTGTCCTCGACGCTGAGGATGAAACAGGCCGAGCACTGCGGCGTCTCCTCGAAGCCGACGTTGAACCAGACCGGCGAGTTGAAGGCCGCCTTCTGGTTGAGCAGGATCGAGGTCAGCTCCATCTCGAAGGCGTCGGCGTCCTCCTCAGAGGCGAAGTAGCCGCCCTCGCGCCCCCAGTTGGAGATCGTGCCGGCGACCCGCCCGATCATCTGTTTGACCGACGACTCGCGCTCAGGGCTGCCGAGCTGCCCGCGGAAGTACTTCTGGGCGACGATGTTGGTCGCGTTCTGCGACCAGCTCTTGGGGAACTCGACGCCGCGCTGCTCGAAAGCCGGGCTCTCGGGGTTGCCGATCACCGCATCGCGCATCTCCCACTCGATTTGGTCGAAGGGATGCGTCCCAGGAGAGGAGAAACGGCGTTCGATCGCGAGGCCCTCGAGACCGTTTTTCGGGGCACTGGTGGCGGTCTGGGACATCAAACTTCTCCTCTCGCAGCGACTTTCAGGGGTAACACAGCAGGATCGCTAAAGCCTCAGACGGAAAAGTGGCGAAAAGCGCAAATAAGGAACTTGATTCACCGGCCGCGCTGCTCCTACATGGTGGCAATTCCGCAATCTCGGGACAAAGTTCGGAGTACCCTGGGGACATGGTCGAAGATCTGCGCGGGGGCGCGGAACGGATAGGCGAGCGGGCTAGCGCGGCGAGGGGGGCCGCGGTTGAGAAGGCCGAGGCCGCCAGGGACGCCGCAACCGAGGCGCTCGCCTCGGTCAAGCCGAGGCTGCGCGGCGTCTCGCACGAGTTTGCCTTCTTCGTCTCACTCTTTCTCGGCGCTGGGCTGATCATCGCGGCGAAGACACCGGAGGCGACGCTGGCGGTGGCGATCTACGCCGTCAGCCTCTCCGCCCTGCTCGGCACCAGCGCCCTCTATCACCGCGTCAACTGGAGCCGTCCCAACGTGCGCCGTTGGATGCGCCGCCTCGACCACTCGATGATCTTCTTCCTCATCGCGGGCACCTACACCCCCTTCGCCCTGCTCGTCCTCGACGGTCCGCTCGCCGACGCGGTCCTCGTCGTCGTCTGGCTCGGCGCGATCGCCGGCGCGATCGTCGAGATGGTCTGGATCGAACACCCCAAGTGGGTCGCCGCCTTGATCTACATGTCGCTCGGCTGGGTCGCCGCGATCGCCTTCCCCGGCCTCTGGGACGAGATGGGCGCCGCCGGCACCCTCCTCGTCGCCATCGGCGGCATCCTCTACACCGCCGGCGCCGTCGTCTACGCCACCCAGCGCCCCAACCCCAACCCAAGAGTCTTCGGCTACCACGAGGTCTTCCACCTCCTGGTCATCGCCGCGGCAGCCGCCCACTTCGCCGCGATCGCTTTCTTCGCTCTTCCGGCTGCCTGATCGGCTTGGGAGAGGAGGCTGGGATGCCCCCTCCGAAAACCCGCATAGGGGCGGCCTCTCGGGTCCAGAGCGGGGTGGGCTCCAATGTTTCCTGCGGGGGGCACCCCAGCCCCTCTCAGGCTGCGATCGCCAGTTCCGACTCGATTTCGGCCTGGGAGACGAGCTCCGCCAAGATGTCCTCGAGGCGCTCCATTTGATCGGGTGAGAGCTTGAGGCGGTCCCCCGACCGTAGTTCGGCGGCGTGACCAACGGGCAAATCTGTCTCGACCACGCGGCCGCCCATTGCGCCGAGGACCTTGCGTAGCTCGGCTTGGGCCCAGACCGCGCCGAACATGCCGGTCGAGGCGCCGATCACTGCCGCTGGCTTGCCGTTGAGGGCGCTCTTGCCGGCCGGGCGTGAGACCCAGTCGAGGGCGTTCTTGAGCTGGCCCGGGATCGAGTGGTTGTACTCGGGGGTCGCGATCAGGACCGCGTCGGCGTCGCGCACCGCCTCGCGAAGCTCCTCGGCCACAGCCGCGGTCGCCTCCATTTCGACGTCCTCGTCATAAGGCGGCACCTCGCCGAGGCGGTCGAACTCGACCAGCTCCGCACCGGCGGGCAGCCGCTCGGCGGCCGCCCGCAGCAGGGCACTGTTCAGGGAACCGCGTCGCAGGCTGCCGGATATGCCGAGGACGCGCATCGCTACTCGGCCTCCTCGACCAGCTCTAGCTCAACCGCGATCGCGATCTCGTAGTCGAGCACCTCGCCGCCGCTCGGCAGCTCGGCATTCCAGTCGAGCCCGAAGTCGCGACGGTCGACCGTGGCAGCCACCGAGAGGCCGACACGGGCGTTGCCGGCGAGGTCGGCACCGAGTTGGCCGAACTTGCCGCTCGCCTCGACCTCGCGCGTCTCGCCGCGGATCTCGAGCTCACCGCGCAGGGTGACGGCGCCGTCATCAGCGATGCTCAGCTCGCTGGAGCTGAAGCGCAGCTGCGGGTAGCGGCCGGCGTCGAAGAAGTCGGGGGAGAGGAGGTGGCCCTTGAGCTGCTCCTCGTCGATCTCGACGCTGGCGACGTCGACCGTGCCCTCGAGCTTGGGCACCTCGCCGCCGCTCAGCCGCGCCTCGTATGAGGCGAAGCCGCTGCGGAACGTCGCCACGCCGTTGTGGGTGATCGCAAAAGTGATCGATGAGTGGACCGGGTCCACCGCGTAGGTGCCTGCCGGTACCTGCTGGCTGATCGTCTGCGTGCTCATTCTCGTCCTCCTCAGCTCGTTGTTGTCTCAATGATTGACGCAGAAACCATCTTAGCAGAAACACTTGTAGATACAACTATTGTTTTGACAACATTCATCTGCGATGATCGGAGAGATGGCGCAAGCAACAGCCGATAGAGCCCGAGGCGAGAGCTCCCTTAAGCAGAGCCCCCACGGTGAGGCCTGGGGTGCGCTGACGCGCACCCATGCGGCGATCGTCCAGCGCCTGCAGGAAACGCTCTCCGCCGCCGACTTCCCGCCGTTGCCCTGGTACGAGGTCCTCGCCGCGGTCTCCGAGGCACCGGAAGAGCGAATGAAGATGGGCGACCTGGCCGAGGCGCTGGTGATCACCCGTGGCGGCCTGACCAAGCTGGTTGATCGCCTGGTCAAGGCGGGTCTGCTGGAGCGAACCTTCTGCGAGACCGATCGCCGCGTCAGCTACGCGACGCTGCTGCCCGCGGGCCGCGACCTACTCGAGGAAATGCGCCCCGTTGTTGTCGCCGAGCTCGATGTCGCCTTTGCCGCCAAGCTCACCGCCGCTGAGGCCAACGCCCTCCGCGAGGCCCTCGACCGTGTCCGCGACTCGGCCTGCAGTACCTGATCGGCTAGCCGATCAGGCCAGCGCGGCCGCGGCGCGCTCTTTGGCGGCCTCGATCAGGGCAAGCAGCTCGATCTCGCGATCGCTGCGGATCAGCTCGACCGGATCGGGGTCGCCGTTGACGATCCCCTCGAAGAACTCCTTGCGGTCCTGGTAGGTCGGCAGCGTCCCCTTGGCCCAGCCGCGGGCGTCGTTGAGGATCACCGCGAGGCGGGCGTACTCCTCGCCGAACAGAGCGGAGATCTCGCGCTTCATTCGCTTCGCCAAGGCCGGGGAGGCGCCGGCGGTGGAGATCGCAATCGCCAGCGGCCCCGTGCGCACGATCGCCGGCAGGATGAAGTTGCAAAGCGGCGGTACGTCGACGATGTTAACCAGCATCGCCCGCTGCTCGGCATCGTCGTAGACCCTGATGTTGACCTCGGTGTCATCGGTGGAGGCGATCACCATGAAGACGCCCTCCAGGTCGGCGGCGCCCGCATAGGCCCGCTTCTCCCACTCGATCGATCCCTCCGCCGCAAGGCTCTCCAGCTCGGGATGAGCGACCGGCGCGATAAGCGTCACGTCGGCGTCGCAGGCAAGCAGTCCCTCGACCTTCTCGAGGCCGATGTCACCGCCGCCGACGACTACGCAGCGCCGTCCCTTCAGCTTCAGGCAGGCGATGTAAAAGGGCGTCTCCAGCATGTCGCGCACGCAGGACTGATCGCAGATCCCCTTGCGCAACTGGCAGACGCACTCCTTGCCGGCGTAGGCCTGGGCGGGCATGTCCCAAAGCCTAGTGATCCCCCGGAACTGCCCGCCGACGGGACTCAAAACAGAGATATAGACGGGTTTGAGTCCCGTCGGCGGCTAGATCGAGTCGAGGGTGACGCGCAGGCCCTCGCTGAGGGCCATCTGGGGCTGCCAGCCCAGCTCGCGCTCGGCGCGGGCGGGGTCGATCGAGATGCGCTGCACCTCGCCGGTGCGTGGCGGCGCGAACTCGGGCTCGAAGTCGCCGCTGCCGCCGAACTCGCCGAGGACGCTGACCAGCTCGAGCACGTCGGTCTCGATCCCGGTGCCGATGTTGACCGGGCCCGTCGTCTCCGCCTCGGCCGCGGCGAGCAGGGCCGAGACCACGTCGCCCACATATATGTAGTCGCGGGTCTGCTTGCCGTCGCCGAAGACGGTCGGCCGCTTACCATCGCGTAGCCGTCCACAGAAAATCGCCACCACGCCGGCCTCGCCGAGCGGGTCCTGGCGGGGCCCGTAGACGTTGCCGAGGCGCAGCGGGATCGTCGAGAGACCGTAAAGACGTTCGTAGAGCGCCAGGTAGCCCTCGCCGGCGAACTTGCTCTGTCCGTAGGGGGCCTCGGGCGCCAACGGGGCGTTCTCGGCGAGCGGCAGCTGCTGCCCGTCTCCCTCGCCGTAGATGGCTCCCCCGGTCGAGCTGAAGACGATGCGCCTGGTGCCCGCCGCACGGGCCGCCTCGAGCACGTTGGCGGTGCCGCCGACGTTGATCGAGACGTCGAAGGCAGGATCGGCGATCGACTTTCGCACGTCGATCTGCGCGGCGAGGTGGAAGATGACCTCGGGCTGCTCGCGGCCCATCAGCTCCTCGAGCGCCGCCCGGTCGCGGATGTCGGCCTCAACCAGCGTGGCGCCGTTGGCAAGCCCTGGCTCGAGGTTCTCGCGCCGCCCGGTCGAGAGGTCGTCGACGACGATCACCTCGTCCCCGCGCGCCAGCAGCGCGTCGGTCAGATTCGAGCCGATGAAGCCGGCCCCGCCTGTCACCAAAGTCCTCATTGAGGTCGCGATCCTATGTCCATTGCATCCCTGATCGGCAGGCGGCGGCCCAATATGTAGAGCGGCAGCCGAGATTTCGAGCTGGCAGCGTCGCCGAGCGCCCCTGCTACCCTCGCCGCCCCATGCGCCTCATCGTCACCGAGAAGAACAACAGCGCCGAGAAGATCGCGACCTTCCTCAGCAAGGGGAGCGCGACCAGCGACAAAACCTTCAAAGTCCCGTACTACACGTGGAGCGACGCCGATGGCGATCACCGCACGATCGGGCTCAAGGGCCACGTGCTCGGTCCCGCCTTCCCCGAGGGCTACTCGAACTGGCAGAAGACCGACCTGCACGACTTGATCGACGCCGAGTTGATCAAGGAGCCGACCGACAAGAACGTCGTCAAAGCGATCCGCAAGGTCGCCAAAGAAGCCGACGAGCTGGTGATCGCGACCGACTTCGACCGCGAGGGCGAGCTGATCGGCCTCGAGGCGTTGGAGGAGATGCTCGACGCCAACCCGGAGCTGGGCAACCGCGAGGAAACCAAGGCCGGCACGCTGCGGATCAAGCGCGCCCGCTACTCGGCGCTGACCAGAGAGGAGATCGAGCGCGCCTTCGGCGACCTCGACGAGCTCTCCTACCCGCTGGCCAACGCCGGCGCCGCGCGCCAGGACATCGACCTGCTCTGGGGCGCGACGCTGACCCGCGCGGTCTCGCTCTCGACCCGCCGCTTCGGCTCCAACTTCCTCTCGGTCGGCCGCGTGCAGAGCCCGACCCTGGGGCTGATCGTCGAGCGCGAGATGGAGCGCCGCGCCCACGTCGCCAAACCCTTCTGGGAACTCTTCGCCAAGTTCGAGCATCCGGACGGCAGCTTCGAGACCCACCACGAGACCGACAAGTTCTGGGAGAAGTCCGAGGCCGACGCGGCCTTCGCCGGCACCGCCGGTCCGGGCACGGTCAAGTCGGTCACGGCGCGCAAGAACACGCGCAAACCGCCGACTCCGTACAACACGACCGCCTTCACCACCGACGCCTCCAGCCGCCTCGGCATCACCCCCGCCGCGGCGATGCGACTCGCCGAGGACCTCTACATGGACGGCTTCATCTCCTACCCGCGTACCGACAACACCGTCTACCCGGTTTCGCTGCCGCTGCGCGAGCTGGTCACCTCGCTGGTCAAGGTCAAGGAGTTCTCGGCCGCCGCCGGTCTGCTCAACGGTGAGCTGAAGCCGACCCGCGGCAAAAAAGAGACGACCGACCACCCGCCGATCTATCCGACCCAGGCGATCCACCCGGGCGCGCTCGGCGATGGTCCCAAGAAGCGCGTCTACGAACTGGTCGTGCGCCGCTTCCTCGCCACCTTCAGCCCGCCGATGATCACCGAGTCGACCCGCGCCGACATCACGGCCGGCTCGCAGACCTACTTCGTGCGCGGTTCGGTCGTCGTCGACCCGGGTTTCGCCGGCATCTACACCTACGCCCGCTCCTCCGACGAGGAGATCCCGGCGCTGAAAGAGGGTCAGGCGCTGCAGCTCGACGGCGAGCCCTGGATCGTCGACAAGGAGACCCAGCCGCCCTCGCGGATCTCGCAGGCGAAGCTGGTCGAGATGATGGAGGAGCGCGGCCTCGGCACCAAGGCCACCCGTGCCGACATCATCAAGAAGCTCTTCGACCGCGGCTACGTCTACAGCAACCCGCCGATCCCGACCGAGACCGGGATCGCGATGTATGAGGCGTTCAAGAAATACGTGCCGGCGATGGCGACGCCGGAGATGACCGCCCAGCTCGAGTCGGAGATGGACCAGATCGCCGCCGGCGAGATGAGCAAGGACGGCGTCGTCGGTGACAGCCGCGAACTGCTGCACAAAACCTGGACCGAAATCGACGCCAGCCGCGAAGACCTCGCCAAAGTCGTCTGGAAGGGCATGGACGAGGACCGCATCCTCGGCCCCTGCAAGGTCTGCGAAGAGGCCGGTCGCACCAAGGAGGACGGCTCGCCCAACATGCTGCGCGTGATCCGGGCGAAGAAGTCCGGCAAGCGCTTCGTCGGCTGCAGCGGCTGGACCCTGGACGATCCTGAGTCCTGCGATCAGACCTTCCCGCTGCCCCAGCGCGGCGATGTCTTCAAACTCGAGGAACGCTGCTCGGTCTGCGGCGAGACGCCGCGGCTGAAAGTCCAGCCCTTCCGCGGCCGCCCCTGGAACCTCTGCCTCAACGATGATTGCGAGTCGATGCAGGAGATGAAGAAACGTCGCGCCGAACGCGAAGCGGCGAAAGCGGCGAAAGAAGCGATGGCGGAGCAGCCGCTGCCCGCGGGTGACGAGGACAAGGTGGCAACCAAGACGAAGACCAAGACAAAGGCGAGCAAAGCCGACACCGCCACCCGCGGCCGCAAACGCGCCAAGGCCGCGGCCAAATAAAGCTTCCGGTGCGCTTTATGCGGCTATACGACGCATAAGGACCACCGGAACCGAGGCTGACGTGTTTATTTCCCTGGAGGGCATCGACGGTTCCGGCAAGAGCACCCAGGCGAAGCTGCTGGCCGAAGCTCTCGGCCCCGAGACGCTGCTGATTCGCGAGCCGGGGGGGACCGAGGCGGCGGAGAAGGTGCGCGGCCTGCTCGCCGATCCCGAGCTGGAGCTCGACCCGCTCGCCGAGCTGCTGCTCTTCCTCGCTGCGCGAGCCGACCTGACCGCGCGGGTGATCCGCCCGGCGATGGAGGCCGGGCGCGACATAGTCTCCGATCGCTTCGCCGACTCCAGCGTCGCCTACCAGGGCGCCGCCCGCGGCCTCGGCGCCCCAGAGGTGATCTCGCTCACCGATGCAGCCACGGAAGGACTTTGGCCTGACATCACGGTCCTGTTGCGCGTGGACCCCGAGACCGGCCTAGGCCGTGCCGAGGGCAGCGACCGCTTCGAGTCCGAGGGCGTCGAGCTGCAGCGCGCCGTCGCCGAGGCCTACGAGGAAATCGCCAAGATCGCCTCTGACCGCGTCGTCGTCGTCGATGGCACCGGCAGCGTCGAGGAGGTCCACGAGCGCGTGATGACCGCCATCGCCACCGCCACCCCCTGATGTCGCACTTTCCGCCGGATAACGAAAAGAAATGCGACAGCAACGCCATCATCCCCACCTTCGTTGGAAGGTGTAGTAGTTCCCGCCGCTATCCGGCGGAAAGTGCGACATCAGCGGAGGATGGGGTCTGTCGATGACTGCCGCAATCGACGAAGGCACGGCGAACCAGCCGCGAGCACGGATGGCGCTCAACGCCGCGCTTGCGTCGGAGCCTTCACACGCCTACCTCTTTCGCGGCCCGCGCGGCGCCGGCAAGGCGGCGGTCGCGCGTGCCTTCGCCGCGGAGATCCTCGTCACAGGAGCTACGGACCCTGACGATGCGCGTCGTCGCGCACTGCTCGACCCATCCCCGCACCCGGACTTGGTTTGGCTCACCCCGCGCGGCGCCCAGCACATGATCGAGGAAGTCCGTGAGCGCGTCATCCGCGCCTCGTCCTACCGGCCCTTCGAAGCCGAGAAGCGGGTCTTCGTGATCGAGGCCGCCGAGCAGATGCGCGACGAGAGCCAGAACGCCCTGCTCAAGACGCTGGAGGAGCCACCGGACTTCGTTCACCTGATCTTGCTTACCGCCGAACCGGCGATGCTGCTGGAGACCATCGCATCGCGCTGTCAGCCAATCGATTTTGCTCCGCTGCCGCCGGAGGCCATCGAAGCTCAACTCGTCGGTGGCGGCTCTCCGGAAGACCTTGCCACCGCCGCTCGCCTTTCCGCCGGCGACCTCGCCCGCGCCCGCTTCCTCCTCTCAGACTCCGGCAGAGACCTCCGAGCCGCAGCCCTGGAACTGGGAAGGGCCGTCGGGGGGGGCTCGCCGGACACTCAGCACGCAAGTGCGTCCGCCGAGTCTCCCCCGACGGCCCACCCGGCCTGGGGCAACCTCCTCAAAGCCGCCGAGTCCGTAGGAGAGGAAGCCGAAGCGACCACCCGCGATCTGCTCGACGAAGAAACCGAGGCCGGCGTCAAACGCAGCGCCCGAGATATTGGCGACGAAGCTAAACGCGTGGGACGCCGCCGCCGCACCGAGGTCCTCGATCTTGGCTTGGAGCTGACCGCGAGTTGGTTCCGCGATCTGGCCGCAACGGCTTCCGGTGCTCCAGAGGTGATCTACAACCGAGACCAGCTCGCCGCTCTACAGTCCCGCGCCAATTCGCTCGACCCCTCCCGCCCGCGCCGCGCCGCCGAGCTGGTTCAGGACACCCGCCGCCGCCTCGACCTCAACGTCTCCGAGGAGCTAGCTCTCGAGGCGCTCGCCTTCCGCCTTGCTGCCGTTTTTGCCTGAGCGCGCTTGCGCATTCGCCTTCTCCAAGGCGCGCTCCTGAGCGAGGCGGGTTATCTGCGCCGCCTGGCGCGACATGGTCACGCTGAAGTTGAGCGCCAGGCCGAGCAGGAAGAAGAGCACGAGCGAGAAGAGGGCGACGTTGGTGTCGCGCACCCCCATCGCGTCGGCGACCAGCTCGAGCAGGCCGGGGAAGGCGGCGCCGACCAGCATCCCCAGGCCGGCGACGAACCAGACGACGCTGAAGCGCTCCTGCAGCTTGTCGCGCCGGATCAGCTCGAGGATCAGGACCATGAAGGCGAGAGCCAGGACCGCGGCGATGATCCGCGTCTGCGCGGTGAGGTGGACCTTGGGGCTCTGGCTCGCCGCCAGCACCCAGAGCGTGTTCATCGCTCGCTCGTCTCGGCCTGGCGGGGGCGGAACTGGCCGACCACCAGCACGATCAGCCCCTTGAAGATGAAGAAGGCGGAGCGCAGCGGCGTCAGGAAGGAGGTGCCGCCGGCGCGCTCGAGCATCCGCACGGGCAGCTCCTCGACCCGCAGTCCCTCTCGCACGGCCAGCTGCAACGACTCGATCTCGGCGAAGTCCGGCGAGTAGTGCTCGCTGAATAGGCCCATCACCTTGCGGTTCGCAGCCCGCATGCCGCTGGTCGTATCGGTGAAGCGCTGGCGCGTCGCAAGCGTCAGGAAGAAGCGGAAAACGTCGGTGCCGATGCGGCGCGAGAGAGTCGGCTTGTAGTCGTCGCTCTCGGCTTTGCCCGGATCGCGGTAACGCGAGCCGATCACCAGGTCGGCCCGGTCGGCGTAGATCTCCCCGAGCAGGCGGGCAACCTCGCGCGGCGGGTGCTGGCCGTCGGCGTCGAGATGGGCGCAGGCGTCATAGCCCTCGCGCAGAGCGTGCAGGTAGCCGGTTTGCAGCGCCGCTCCCAGTCCTTGGTTGAAGGGGAGGGAGGCGACGAGCGCCCCCGCCTCGCGGGCGCGCGCCCCGGTCGCGTCGGTCGAGCCATCGTCGATCACGAGCAGATCGGCCTCGGGCAGGCACTCGCGCACGTCCGCGATCACGGCCGCAACCGAGCCCTCCTCGTTCCAAGCGGGAATGAATACGAGCGTCCGCACAAACCGATTCTCCCATGCCCCCCGGTCCCACCCTTCCCCGGGGGGTGTCTGAGCTAAGGGGGGTCTATAGAGGGTCAAGCTCAGACACGCCCCTGGCGGGGGGCGTTTGTGTTAGTAACTGCTCATGAGACGCATAGGAATGCGGCTGTGGCTCGCCGGCGCGTTTGCCGCCGTTTCGCTGATCACCGCCATTGCCGTCTACCTCTTTGGAGACAATCAGCAGGCGCTGGTCATCTCCGTGCTGATCGGCGTACTCGCCGGCTTCCTGATCGCGGTCGCGATCACCCACCGCGTCTCCCGCCTCGCCCAGGCCGCCAACGAAATGGCCTCGGGCTCTTTCGACGCGCCGCTGCGGGTCGGCGCCCGCGATGAGATCGGCGAACTCGCCCGCGCCCTGGACTCGATGCGCGCTTCGCTGAAGGAGAGCTTCGGCGTGCTCACCGCCGACCGCAACAAGCTCGAGGCGATCTTCGATGGACTAACCGACGCGGTAATGGTCGTCGATGACGAAGGGCCGGTGCGCTTCTCCAACAGCGCGGCGGCGGATCTGCTCGAGGGCGGCCGTCCGCCGGAGGCGATGCTGCCGCACCTTCACCGCGCCGCCGAGGTCGGCTTCACCGCGCACCCGGCGCTGCGCATCGGCGACCGCGCCTTCGCGATGCAGGCTCGCGCGCTCCCCGACGAGCGCGCCGTCCTGGCCGTCGTCCGCGACCGCACCGAAGAGATGCGCCGCGAGTTCGCCGAAGCCGACTTCGTCTCCAACGCCGCCCACGAGCTGCGCAACCCGCTGGCTGGGATCTCCGGGGCGATCGAGGTCCTCCAAAGCGGCGCCAAGGACGATCCGCAAGCGCGCGACCACTTCCTCACCCGGCTCGCCGACGACGCCGACCGGATGAGCCGCCTGACCCAGGCCCTGCTCACCCTCGCCCGGGTCGAGTCGCTGGGGGCGGGGGAGACCGAGGTGGTCGACGTGCCGATCGCAATCCGCGACGTCGTCGCCGCCGTTGAGCCCCGCAAACACGTCGATCTCTACGTCGAAGTCGAGCCCGACCTGGCCGCCAAGGCCGACCCGACCCTGCTGCGCCAGGTGATGATCGGCTTGCTCACCAACGCCTTCAAGAACACGCCACCCCCCGGCGCCGTTACCGTTCGCGGCCGCCGCGACGGCGAGAGCGACGTGATCATGGAGGTAATCGACACAGGAACAGGAATACCCGCGGCGGAGATCGAGCGCGTCTTCGAGCGCTTCTACCGTCGTAGCGAGTCGCGCAAGCAGGAGGGCTTCGGCCTCGGCCTCGCGATCGCCCGCCGCATGGTCGACGTGATGGGCGGCGAGATGGGCGCCACCTCGGTCGAGGGCGAGGGCAGCACGTTCTGGGTCCGCTTGCCGATCTCGCAACCGAGCCCCACCCCGGTGGCCTGACGATGAGCAGCGGACGCATCCTGGTTGCAGACGATGAGCCCTCGGTCCGCGAGTCGGTCGGCTACGCGCTCGCCCAGGAGGGCTTCGACGTCGACGTCGCGGTCGACGGCGACGACGCCACGGCGAAGCTCAGCGGCGACGGGATCTACTTCGACCTGCTGATCCTCGACATCATGATGCCGGGACCCAGCGGCCTCGACATCTGTCGCGAGGTGCGCTCGCGCAGCGCCGTGCCGATCATCGTCCTCACCGCCAAGGACGCCGAGGTCGACAAGGTCGTCGGGCTCGAGGTCGGCGCCGACGACTACGTCACCAAGCCCTTCTCCGTGCGCGAGCTGCTCGGCCGCGTGCGCGCCCAGCTGCGCCGCCGTGAGCTCGACCGCGGGCCGCTCAACCAAGCCGTGAAGATCGAAGCCGGCCCGGTCGCGATCGACCTCGTCCGCCACGTCGCCACTGTGCGCGGCGCGACGGTCAACCTGACTCGCTCGGAGTTCCAGCTGCTCCGCCTGCTCGTCGGCCGTCCCGGCGAGGTCTTCCCCCGCCGCCTGATCATGGAGGAGCTCTGGCAGACCGAGTTCGACGGCGACGAGCGCGCCTGCGACGTCCATATCTCCAACCTCCGCCAGAAGGTCGAGCGCGACCCCCAGCGCCCCGAGCTGGTCGTCACGGTGCGCGGCGTCGGCTACAAGTTCGAAGGCGCAAGCGGCTGAGGCGCCATCGCTCCTATTTTCTGGTAGCCGGAGTCGACCTGCGCGAGGAGATGAACAGGCTGCGGGGGCTGCCAGTCTTTGCCGGCGGGCCGCTTGCGGCCACGGAGCCCGAGCTGAAGGTGCGGCGCGCGCAGCGGCGTCCGAACCGGCTCGGCTTTGCCGTGCCCAGCCAGTTCCGCCTCTCCGTAACCGCCTACTCGGCGA
>JBKPOV010000048.1:0-7418 GCA_046733315.1 Actinomycetota bacterium | reverse complement strand
CCGAGCCCTCGATGCGGCTGATCGCCGACATGGTCGCCTTCACCGTCAACGAGGTGCCGAGCTGGAACCCGACCAACATCTGCAGCTACCACCTGCAGGAGGCCGGGGCGACGCCGGTGCAGGAGATCGCCTACGCGCTGTCCACGGGGATCGCCGTGCTCGACGAGGTGAAGGCGCGCGGCCAGGTCGCCGAGGCCGACTTCGCCAAGGTCTTCGGTCGCATCTCGTTCTTCGTCAACGCCGGCATCCGCCTGATCGAGGAGATCGGCAAGCTGCGTGCGATGGGCCGGCTCTGGAACGAGATCGGCCGCGAGCGCTACGGCGTCAGCGACGAGAAGATGCTGCGTTTCCGCTACGGCGTCCAGGTCAACAGCCTGGGACTCACTGAGGCGCAGCCCGAGAACAACATCCAGCGGATCGTGCTCGAGGCGCTCGCAGTGACGCTCAGCCGCGATGCCCGCGCCCGCGCGATCCAGCTACCGGCCTGGAACGAGGCGATGGGCCTGCCCCGGCCCTGGGACCAGCAGTGGAGCCTGCGCATCCAGCAGGTGCTGGCCAACGAGACCGACCTGCTCGAGTACCCCGACATCTTCGAGGGATCGAAGGTGATGGACGGCTTGGTCGAGGAGCTGGTCGAGGGGGCCCGAGCCGAGATGGCGGTGGTCGAGGAGCACGGTGGCGCCGTCGCCGCCGTCCCCTACATGAAGGCCCGCCTGGTCGAGTCCCACCGTGAGCGGGTCGCCCGGATCGAGGCCGGGGAGCAGAAGGTGGTCGGCCAAAACAGCTTCACCGAGACCGAGGATTCACCGCTCACAGCCGGCGCCGACGGCGGAATCCTCACGCCTGATCCCGAGGTCGAGCGCGAGCGGGTCGAGGCGCTGAAGAGCTGGAAAGGCGAGCGCGACGATGCCGCCGTGCGCGGGGCGCTCGAGGAGCTGAAGCGCGTCGCTGCCGACGACAGCGCCAACATCATGCCGGCGACGATCGCCGCCGCCAAGGCCGGCGCGACGACCGGCGAGTGGGCGGAAGTGCTGCGCGAGTCCTTCGGCGCCTACCGCGGCCCGACCGGGGTCAGCGGCGCCGCGCCGGCCGCCGATCGCGAGCAGCTGGAGGCGATTCGAGCCAAGGTCGATGAGGTCTCCAAGCAGCTCGGCCACCGGATCAAGATCCTGGTTGGCAAGCCCGGCCTAGACGGCCACTCCAACGGTTCCGAGCAGATCGCTCTGCGCGCCCGCGACGCCGGCATGGAGGTGATCTATCAGGGCATCCGGCTCACTCCCGAGGAGATCGCCGAGTCCGCCCTGCAGGAGGACGTCGACGTGATCGGTCTCTCGATCCTCTCAGGCTCCCACCTCGAGCTCGTCCCCGAGGTCGTGCGACGACTGCGCGACGAGCAGGTGGATGCCCCGGTCGTCGCCGGCGGCATCATCCCCCCCGCCGATGCGAAGCGGTTGCGCGAAGCTGGCGTCGACGGCGTCTACACCCCCAAGGACTTCGACATCAACAAGATCATGGGCGAGATCGTCGACCTCGTCGCCAAGCGCGCCGGCGCTCCCACGGCAGCCTGAGACACAGGCACATCGCGTCGAGCTCGCGACCGCGCGACAATAGGGGCATGAGTGAGCTCAACGGGGACCGCTCGGCCTGGCTTCGCTGCTACCGCTGCTGGTCCCAGAACCTCGAGATCCAGATCCACTACGACGCGATCCGCCGCGTCGACCCGGGGAGCGGCATCCTCGCCGAGGGGGTCGACGAGGTCCAGGAGGCACTCGTCCAGTGCGTCGACTGCATGCACGATCAGCCCCACCTCACCTTCCAGGACAACCTCGTCGTGCCGATCGAGGACCGCTGGGAACGGATGGTCGCCGGCACCCCCTGGGTCGCCTCCTGCACGGTGCGGGTCGACCAGGATCGGGTCGAGACGTGCTCTGGCCCCGAAGCCGCCGAGTTCCTCACCTACGGCGCCTTTGGCGACGCGGGCGTGCGCGAGTTCTTCACCCATGTGCGCTTCCACAAGCACGATGAGGAGCAGGTCGTCGTCCACATGCTCGTCGAGCTCTACGCCCGTTCCGCGGAAGAGGCCGCCGGCGTGCTGGAGGACGCCGCCCATGGGCCCCTGGAGATCACCTCGCTGGCGGAGGAGTCCCGTCCCCCCGCGCACGCATCGGACGAGGCGCACTGAGTAAAACTAAAGCGGCGCCTCTCCACTGCCGATGCAGCGGTAGGTCGACGCCCTGCGTGTGACCTGACCTCAATATTCGTGTGACTTGCCCTCAATAATGACCACTCAGACATTGGTAAGCTTTTGCAGCCTTTTTATGAAGGTACAGTCCTTGCGCGGCATGAGCGACTGACCAGGCCTCGAACGCTCCTGATCAGTCGCCTAGTGTCCTTGCGGTTGCGCAAACGCTGTGCTACATCGTAAGAAGCCGTTTGTGCGCCGTCCCCCAACCTGACGTTGCGGAAATCACCGTGAATCGATTCATCTCAATCTCTCAAGGAACCGCCCTGCTCTGGCTTACCGTCGCCCTCGTGGCGGAGCTGGTTCCACTCTCCTCCGCTGGGCATATAGGCCTCGCGGTGGCCGCCGCCCTGTGCGTCATCTCCTTGCCCCAGACGACGCTGGTTCGCGCCGCTTCGGCCGCGGCGATGATCCCGATCGCCTTCGCGGACGCCCCGACCTGGAGCTTCGTCGTCGCCGGCAGCGTGCTCGCGGCCGTCCTGGCTCGACCAGTGCGAGAGACGGTCCCGGTGCCGCTGGAGAAAATTCAGCGCCACATCGAGTGGTGCCGCCGGCGCAACGAATCGGCCCACCTGCTCTGGGTCCACGTCCCCCACGCGGACCGCGAGGTCGCAATCGGCGCCCTGGATGCGTTCCGGGTGACCGATAGCGTGGCCCTGCTGCACGAGGGCAACGAATGCGAGGAGATCGTCGCCATGGTCGACCACGCGAGCTTCGAGCGCACGGGGCTCGAACGTCGCCTCCGCGCGCAGGTCGGCGAGGCCGCCGGCTTCGGATGGGCGATCTTCCCCGAGGACGGAGTCACCGTGGAAGCCCTCTTCCGCCACGCTCGCACGGCGGCCGTTGCGTCGTCCGATGCATCGGTGCGACCCAAGCCTCAACTTTCTTCCTCTTTTCGACGATGGGGTAGTACGCCTCCAGCCGGGGCACCAGCCCGCTCGTCGAATCAAGGATGAAAGACATGACAACCTCAGCAGACGTCTCCCACCACGGAGATCGCCAGGATCGTGCCCTCGTGACCGGATGCGCCGGGTTTCTCGGCAGCGCTCTTTCGGAGCAGCTTGTCGCCGGCGGGATCGACGTTATCGGCGTCGACTCATTCACTGACTTCTACCCCCGTGCGCTCAAGGAGAGGAACCTGGAGGCGCTCCGCGGCGACTCCTCCTTCGATCTCCAGGAACGAGACATCTCCTCGGACCCCCTCGACGACCTGCTCGAGCAGGTCAACGTCGTGTACCACCTCGCCGCCCAGGCCGGGGTGCGCGGCAGCTTCGGCAGCGGCTTCGACATTTACCTGACGAACAACGTCAAGGGGACTCAGCGGCTGCTCGAAGCAGCGGTTCGCAACCCTGTCGAGGCGTTCGTCTATGCCTCGTCCTCCTCGATCTACGGCAACGCCAAGTCCTTCCCGACAGCCGAGTCTGCCGGGCGGGCTCCCGTGTCGCCCTACGGCATGACGAAGTGCGCCACCGAGGACCTTGCCGGCGTCTACCAGCGCATCCACGGCATCCACACGGTGGGCCTGCGCTACTTCACGGCTTTCGGCCCGCGCCAGCGCCCGGACATGGCGTTCTCCCGCTTCGTCGCCGCCGGCATCGCTGGAAAGCCGATCACGATTCTCGGCGACGGCCTCCAGGTTCGCGACTTCACCTTTGTCGAAGACGTGATCACCGCGACCATCCTTGCGGCGGAGAAAGGCTCCGCCGGCGCCGTCTACAACATCGGCGGCGGCACCCCGGTGACGCTGCTTGCGGCGGTCCGGGTCCTCGAAGAGCAAATCGAAAAGCCGATCGCGATCGAGCACCGCGAGCAGGCCCGTGGCGACGCCAGGCAGACCGGCGCCGACACCGGGCTCGCTCAGGCTGAGCTCGGCTTCTCACCGTCGGTCTCGCTTGAGGAGGGCCTCGCACGGCAGCTCGAGTGGACCCTGGAGCGAAGCTCGGCCGGCGCCCAGATCGCCTAGCTCCGAGGAGGCTTTTCAAGCGGGACGGAGTCGCCTGACGCGCCGTCGCCGGCCTCGCCGGGGGACCGCATACGATGCGGCCCCTTGCGAGTGGCGATGGTCATACAGAGCTTCCTGCCGGTTCTCGGCGGTGCGCAGCGACAGGTGGACCTGCTCGGGCCGCTGCTGCAGCGCCGGGGAGTAGAGCTGACGGCGGTCACGAGGCGACCACCGGGCACGGCTCGACGCGAACAGCGCCCCGGGCTCCAGGTGCGGCGTATGCCGGGCCCAGATCGCGGTCCGCTTGGCTCGGCGTGCTACACGACCGCCGGAACGCTCGCGCTCGCCCGCCTGCGTCCCGACGTGGTTCACGTTCATGACCTGCTCTCTCCCGCCAGCATCGGCCTGCTCAGCTCGCCGGCGGTGCGGGCCCCGGTTGTCGCAAAGGTGCTCTCGACCGGGCCCGGCGGCGATCTGGACCGGCTGCTGACGAAGCCCTTGGGCTCCGCTCGCCTGCGCGCTATGGCGAGGTCCTTCTCGGCATTCATCTGCCTCAGCGAGGAAGTCGCAGCGGAGCTGAGCGGCTACGGCGTCAGCGAGGATCGACTTCGGCGAATCCCCAACGGCGTCGACACCGAGCGCTTCAAGCCCGCCGAGGACGCCGAGCGGGTCGCCCAGCGGGCCGACCTTGAAGTTGCGCCAGACGGAGCACTGGTGCTCTACGCGGGCCGCTTCGAGGCGGTCAAGCGTCTCGATCTGCTGATCGATGCCATCGCCCAGACTGCCCAGATGCGCCTCCTCCTGGTCGGAGAAGGCAGCGAGGAGGGCCGCCTGCGCGAGGCGATCGTGGAGCGAGGCGTGGCGGAGCGAGTGACCCTGGTAGCCAAGACGGACGACCCAGCCCGGTTCTACCGGGCTGCCGATCTGTACGCGAGCGCCTCTTCGACGGAGGGCATGTCCAACTCCGTTTTGGAGGCGATGGCAAGCGGCCTGCCGATCGTCGCCGCGAGGGCGAGTGGCATGTCGGAGCTGGTGACGGAGGAGACGGGCGTGCTCGTCGACGACGCAAACGACCCGGCGACGTTCGCCGCCGCCTTCGAGGCCGTGGCCGCCGATCCGGACATGCGTCGCAGATTGGGCTTGAAAGGACGGCAGAGGATAGAAGCGCTGTACTCGCTCGACTCGGTGGCCGCGAGGCTGCGGGATCTCTACGACGACGTCCTCGCGAGACGGTGAGGGCAATGCGAGGGATCAGATGAGCGAGATACTGGTGCTCTGCTACCACGCCGTCAGCGAGCAATGGGACAGCGAGCTTGCAGTCACCCCAGAGCAGCTGGAGACGCAGGTGCGGCTGCTGCTCGAGCGCGGCTATGAGCCGGTGAGATTTCTCGACGCGGTCTTCGCGCCCCCGGCGGCGCGGACCTTGGCGATCACGTTCGACGATGCATATCGCTCCGTCTACGATCTCGCCCGCCCGGTCCTGCGCCAACTCGGTGTGCCGGCCTCGGTCTACGCCCCGACCGATTGGATCGGCAGCGACAGTCCGATGCAATGGCCCGGCATCGACGAGTGGATCGGCAGCGGAGATGAGGGGGAGCTGCTGCCGATGGGATGGAACGAGCTCGGCGAGCTCGCCGAGGAGGGCTGGGAGATCGGCTCCCATACGTGCTCGCACCCCCACCTCACCAAGTTGGACGACGAGCACTTGAGGGAGGAGATGGAGCGCTCACGCGCGGATTGCACCGCCGCGCTCGGCCAGCCCTGCAAGACGATCGCCTATCCCTACGGGGACGTCGACGAGAGGGTGGTGGCCGCAGCCGCAGCCGCGGGCTATCTTGCCGCGGGGGCGCTACCACATGCCCCGCACGCGCCCGCAACGCTGCGCTGGCCACGGGTCGGGGTCTACAGGTGGGACGGAGACGGCCGCTTCCGGCTGAAGGTCTCCCCCCACGTTCGCAAGCTGCGAGAGCTGCCGGTGCAGCGCCTGCTGCGGCCACTTCGGCGGATCGGTCGGGGTAGTCCCGCCCCCTGATGCGAGCCGCGGTCTACATCGACCAGGCTTTTTGGCGAGAGGATGGGGAGGTCTACGCCGCCCGCTCCTTCGTGCTCTTCCTTGGCAAGCTCGCCGAGCATTTCGATGAGCTGACCGTCGCGGCCCGGCTCAGCCCGACACCCTCAAGTTCCCACTACAAGCTGCCGCCGCCGGCGCGCTTCACACCCCTCCCCCACTATGGAAGCGCCGCCAACCCCCTTGATGTTGCCCGGGCGCTCCGCGAGTCCGCCACCCGCTTCGCCGAGCTGCTCGAGCGGGTCGACGTAGTTTGGCTTCTCGGCCCCCACCCCTTCGCGCTGCTGTTCGCCCGGATGGCCGAGCGGCGCGGTAAGCGGGTCGTCTTGGGGGTGCGGCAGGACCTGCCGCGATATGTGCGCAATCGCCGCCCCCGCCGAGCCGATTTGCAGCTTGTCGCCACGGCGCTGGATCGCGAGTTTCGCCGTCGCGCGCGACGATTTCCTACCGTCGTCGTCGGTCCCGACCTGGCAGAGCGGTACGGGGACGCGCGGCGCCTGCTCGAAATCTACGTCTCGCTCGTCTCCGCCGAGGACGTGCTTGATCCCAGTCTCGGTGAGGCCCGTTCATACGATGGCCGCGTCAAGATCCTCAGCGTCGGGCGTATCGACGCCGAGAAGAACCCGCTGATGCTTGCCGACGTGCTCGAGCGCCTCGATCCCCGCTTCGAGATGACCATCTGCGGAGACGGACCTCTCGAGGGCGAGTTGGCGAGCCTGCTCGACCGACGCGGGCTGGCTGCCCGGGCCGAGCTACGCGGCCACGTACCGATGGGCGACGAGCTGATGCGGCTTTACCGCGATAGCCATCTGCTTCTGCACGTCTCTTGGACAGAGGGAGTGCCGCAGGTTCTGCTCGAGGCATTCGCGGCCGCCCTGCCGGTGGTAGCCACAGCGGTGGGTGGAGTCGCGGCTGCCTCCGGCCGCGCGGCGCTGTTGATCCCCCCAGGAGATCCGGACGCAGCCGCAAGGGCTGTCCAGCGTCTCACCGATTCGGCTGAGCTGCGCCTGCAGCTGCTCCGCGCAGCTCACACGATCGCCCACGAGCACACGCTCGAGCGCGAGGCAAGCCGAGTCGCGGAATTCCTACGCTTTAACTAGCCCCGCAAAGCGAGTGCCTGCCGGACGCAGGCACTCGAGGACCCTTCGCAGGAGTCTTAATCCGTG
>JBKPOV010000047.1:0-6390 GCA_046733315.1 Actinomycetota bacterium | reverse complement strand
GCGCTGCTTGACGGCCGCCTTGACCAGGCGATGCTGGGCGATGCGCGAGAGTCCCTCGAACTGGCTCGCCGCAACGGTCGCGCGCAGGTGATCGCCCGTGCCCGTTTCGTCGACCACTTCCACCGTCGAGCCGGGCAGTGCCGCCTCGATCATCCCCTTGATCTCCCCCAGGTCCGTCACGTCGAGGGTTAACGACGGCGGCGCAGCATCATCAGCCCGCCGAGCGCGAAGCCCGCGACCGCGGCACCGACGATCAGCTGGGAGCGGTGCTCGGCCACCTGGCGGCGCCAGTCGGTCAGTTCGCTAACTCGACCGCGCAGAATCTCCACCGAACTGCCGAGGTCGCGGCGCTGAAGGTCGATGTCACGGCGGATCTCCGCGGCAGAGCGGCCTGGCATACCACTAGTCGAAGGGCGGGCGGGCTCGGGGTAAGCGCTCATTCCTTGCCCGCCTTCGCCCCAGATTCCAACGTCGCCTTGGTCAGCTTCGCCTCTGCAATCGCCTGCTCGGGCACCGGTGGGGCGCCAGCCTGGACGGAGCGGTAAGCGATGAAGCCGGCCGCGGCAGCGATCAAGAGGAAGAGGGCGGCCTCGACGAAGAAGCCGGGCCATGCGTTGCCGTCGAAGACCTCTTCGGCGAGCAGCCAGGCGACTCCCTCCATGATCAAGATCAGCGCCAGGAAGGCGAAGGTGCCGGCGGCGAGTCCGACCACCGAGCCGCGCAGCAGCTTGCTGACCTTTTCGGAGACCTCGGTCTTTGCCAGCTCAATCTCCTCGCGAACCAGCGAGGAGCTCTTCTCGGCGACGTCGAAGACAAGCTCGCTGACCGAGCGCTCGTCCTGGGTTGGCCGCGGTGTGACAGGACCGTCAGCCACGTTACTCAGGTGGGTCCTCGTTATAGATGCGTCGCCAGACCAAAGCAGCGAGGCGGGTGGCAACGACGCTGGCCAATGCGCCGCTTGCGGCAAGCATGCCACTCCAGATCAAACGTTTGGTGATGTCGTTATCCACTCTGCTCGGACCTTCCCTCGCGGGGTTCGCAGTAAACCAGCTTCGTCGGCCGACGGTGAAAAACGCCCACCGGCATCAGCGCGGCTCCAGACCGTCGCAGATCGTCGTCACCAAGAGAGCCTTCGCCTGGTCGAAGTCACTATCGGCGGCGGGGATCACCTCGAAGATCCAGCCGGAGAGCAACTGCTCGATTGCCCCGTAGAAGGACATCGAGGCGAAGTTGGCATCGATGTCGCTGCGAAAGATCCCGGCCGCCTGACCGTCGGCGACGATCTTGGCGATCGAGTCATAGGCCCGGCGGATCTCGGGCAGGTGGGTTCGGCCGAACGAGTTCGCCGCTCGCGTTACCTCGACGATGATCACCTTCATCAGCTCCGGATCGTGGCGATAGGAATCGACGATGAAGCCTGCGACCGCTTCCAGCTTGGCGCGCGGCGAGGCTCCCTCGCTGTCAGCCTCCTCGATCGCGGTCAGCAGCAGCGACCAGCGCTCACTGAAAAGCTCGTTGAGGACCTCGTCCTTTGACTTGAAGTAGTGGTAGACGAGCCCGTAGGCAACCCCCGCCTCATCGGCGATGTCGGAGACGCGGGTCGAGTGGAATCCCTGGCGGGCGAAGACGCGGATCGCCGCGTCGAGGATCTGGCGACGCTTGTCGATCGGCGGCGCCTTGGCCATCAGGCGTGCACCTCGCTGAGCTGCGGCCATGTGTAGGCCTGGGGCCTGCGGTTGGCGAGCGACGGAAGTGACTCGCGAATGCGGACCTGGTCGCCGAAGTCGAGCTCGGCGGCGGCAAAGCACTCCTCGTCGGGTGCGGTCGCCAGCACCACCCCCCATGGGTCGACGATCATCGAGCGGCCATTGGACCTGAAATGGGGAGGCGCTTCACCCACTTGGTTCGGGGCCAGGACAAAGGCCTGATTCTCGATCGCCCGGGCGCGCAGCAGGACCTCCCAGTGATCGCGGCCCGTCGTCAGGGTGAAAGCCGAGGGAACGGTTAGCAGGTGCGCACCGCGCACCGCCAGGATCCGGAAGAGCTCCGGGAAGCGCAGGTCGTAACAGACGCTGAGACCCGCCGTGACGTCACCGATCGAGGCAGTGACGATCTCGGTACCCGCCTCCTCGTGCTCGGACTCGCGGTAGGAGACCCCGCCCACCTCGACGTCGAACATGTGGATCTTGCGGTAGACGGCGAGGTCCTCGCCCCCCGGGCCGATCAGGACAGAGGTGTTGAAGGCCTTGCCCGCGGGTCCCTGCTCAGAGACGCTGCCGGCCAGCAGATGAATCTGCAGCTCACGAGCCCACGTACGTGCCGCTCCGAGGCTGGGGCCAACGAGCGGCTCGGCACCCGCGAGCAGCTCTTCACCGCCTGCCAGGAGATTCCACTTCTCCGGCAGCGCGACCAGTTCTGCGCCATCCGCAGCCGCGGCTCCTACCAGCCGCTCGGCGCTCGCGAGGTTGCGTGCCTTATCGCCGGTGGAATTGAGCTGTACGACTGCTGCGCGCAAGGGTTCCTTTTTTCGCTCCCTGGTTGACTGACCAGTCAATCGGTTTGCTCAGTATAAGAGGCTAGGATTGCGCCATGCTCGCCGTCGGTTTGCCGATGCAACGCGCGGTTCTGGCTGCGACAGCGGCGCTGCTCTTGCTGATCGGATGGCCGCGCGCCGCGGACGCGACGATCCCGTCAGGGAACCTCGTCGTCAACGGCGGCGCGGAGGTGGGTCCGAGCAGCGAGGTGGGTGAGCGCCACCCCATATCCGGCTGGACCACCACCGGCGGTCCCAATGGGTTCATGACGGTCGACTACCGGGCCTCCGGCGATCCCAGCCTTCGCATGCACGTCGATGACCCGAGCACCCCCGGCTGCCGGGCCTTCTTCGGCGGCGGCGAGGGGGTTACCACGCCGACCTCGGCGACGCAGGACATCGACGTCTTGATGGCCGCAACAGAGATCGACACCCTTCCGGTGAAAGCAAACATCGCGGCGAGCATCGGCCAGGTAGGTGGCGGCGAAGACTCGATCGAAGCGCGCTTTGCGATGCTGAGCGGAGGGGGAACCCAGCTCGGTCTCTCGACGGCGAGCACGGCGACCTCGTTCAGCGGATACGCCACCTTCTCTTTCACCAACGTCTCGGTGCCGGTGGGAACGCGGACGATCCGGATCGAACTCAAGACCACCCCCGCAGGCCCTGCCAATACGACCTACGCGGATGGGATCGGCGTGACGCTCGATGGATCGACGCCGGGCGAAGCGCCGCCGGGATGCAACGGCGGTACTGCCTTGACCGGCCCCGCGAGTGGAATCACCGCAACGACCGCGACGCTGGCGGGAACGGTCACGCCCAATCTCGACCTCACCCGCTACCGCTTCGAATACGGGCCGACGACCGCCTACGAGAGCAGCTCCGCCGGCAGCGAGACCGGTGGAGCGCCGAGCTCGGTGCCGGTCTCGAGCACGATCACCGGCCTCACCCCGGGCACGCTCTACCACTTCCGCCTGCGGGCGGAATCGCCGATAGCCGGCAGCTCGGGCAGCCTGCTCTACGCGACCCCGAGCCTCGGGGCGGACGGCACCTTCCGCACGACGGAGCGCACACCCGCAGTCCTGGCGGGGAATGTGACGCGCTCCCTCTCGATCCGCTACGCGGCAAGGCACAAGAGCTTCCGGGGCAAGATCCGCTCTTCCGATCCCGCCTGCCGGCGCGACAAGGTGAAGGTGCTCCGGCTGCGGAAAGGACGCGATCCGAAGGTGGCGTCAGACCAGGCCGCCGCCGACGGAAGCTGGTCCGCGAGCGCCGACGCCGGACCGGGCCGGTATTACGCGAAGGTCGCGGGCAACTCGCGCGGCGGCGTCACCTGCCCGGCCAGCCGGTCGAGCGTCGTCAAAGTCGGGCTAACCCGGAGCCCGGCGAGGTCGCATCCCTAACCTTTTCGGGCATGAGCACAAGCGGACCGCTGGAAGGCGAGCGTAAGCAGGTAACGGTCCTCTTCGCCGACGTCCAGGGCTCGATGGACATGGCCGAGCAGCAGGACCCGGAGCAGTGGCACGCGATCATGCAGCGCTTCTTCTCCACCCTCGCCGATGCCGTCCATCGCTTCGAGGGGACGGTCGACAAGTTCACCGGCGACGGGATCATGGCCGTCTTCGGTGCCCCGGTCGCGCACGAGGACCACGCGCGGCGCGCCTGCTACGCGGCGCTGACGATGCTCGACGACGTTGGCGAGTACGCGGCCGAGCTGCGCCGCAAGCACGGGCTCAACTTTTCGACCCGGATCGGGATCAACTCGGGCGAGGTCGTCGCGGGGGAGATCGGCGAGGGCGGCTACACGGCCGTGGGCCACACGGTCGGTCTGGCGCAGCGGATGGAGGCGTTGGCCGAGCCCGGCAAGGCCTACCTGACCGAGAGCACGGCGGAGTTGGCGCACGGCTTCATGGAGTTGGAGGACCTCGGCCGCTTCGAGATCAATGGCGCCAGCCGGCCGGTCGGCGTCTTCGAGCTGGCCGGGGTCGGCGCCGCCCGCTCCCGGCTCGACCTCTCTCGCGAGCGCGGCTTCTCCCGCTTCGTCGGCCGTGAGAAGGAGATGGCAGTGCTCGAAGCGGCGCTCGATCGGGCCGAGCGCAGCGAGGGCGCAGCGGTCGGCATCGTTGCCGAGCCCGGAATCGGCAAGAGCCGCCTCTGTCACGAGTTCGCCGAACGCTGTCGCGCCCGCGGCGTCGAGGTCTTCGAATGCCAGGCGCAGGCACACGGGCGGGCAATTCCCTTTATGCCGGTCCTGCAGATGCTGCGCTCCTACTTCGGCATCGTCGACGGCGATCCGGAGCGGATCGTGCGCGAGAAGATCGCCGGCCGCACCCTGCTGCTCGATCCCGATTTCGCCGAGGACCTGCCGCTGCTCTTCGACTTCCTCGGCGTGCCTGATCCCGACCGGCCGCTGCCGCAGCTGAGCGCTGAGGCGCGCCACCGAGCGCTGCGCGGCGCCGTCTGCCGCCTCGTGCGCGCGCCCAACCGCCGCGAGTCGATCGTCGCCCTGGTCGAGGACCTGCACTGGATGGACGAGGGCAGCGCCACCCTGCTCGGCGAGCTGATCTCCTCGGTCGATGGCACCAAAACGCTGGCGATCGTCAACTTTCGTCCCGAATACAGCGCCGAATGGGCCGGCGCCAGCACCTACCGCGGCATCTCCCTGGAGCCGCTCGGGCCCGAGGACACGCGCGAGCTGCTGCGCGACCTAGCGGGAGAAGACCCGTCCCTCGACGGCCTCGGCGACCTGATCCACGAGCGCACCGCCGGCAACCCGTTCTTCATCGAGGAGATCGTCCGCGGCCTCGCCGAAGCCGGCAACCTGGAGGGCGAGCGCGGCGCCTACCGACTGGCACGGCCGGTGGAGGATGCGGGAGTGCCGGCGAGCGTGCAGACGGTGCTCGCGGCCCGGATCGACCGGCTGGGAGGCACGGCAAAGCAGCTCCTGCACGCTGCCTCGGTGGCACCGAAGGAGATCAGCGAGCGTGCGCTCGAGCTCGTCTCCGGGGTCGAGGACGGCGAGGGCTACAGAGCGGCACTCTGCGAGCTCACCGAGGGCGGCTTCCTCTTCGAGACAGAGCTCTACCCGGAAAGGATCTTCTCCTTTCGCCATCCGCTTACTCGCGAGGTCGCCTACGGCACCCAGCTCGCCGAGCAGCGGACGAAGACGCACGCCGCCACGGCCCGCGCCCTGATCGAGCTCAACCCAGACCGCCACGACGAGATGGCCGCTCTGATCGCCCGCCACATGGAGGCCGGCGGTGAAACGCTCGAAGCGGCCCGCTGGTCGGCGCGGGCCGCCTACTGGGCCGGCAGCAGCCGCCCTCAAGACGCGCTGCGGCTCTGGCGCAAGGCGATGGAGCTGACCGAACAGCTCGAGGAGACCGACGAGACGATGGCGATGGCCGTGATGTCACGGCTGTTGCAGCTCGACTTCGCCTGGCGGCTGGGAATGGACGACGAGGAGGAAGCGCGCCTCACCGCCGAAGCCGAAGAGATCGCCGAACGGACCGGCGATCTGCACTCGCTGGCGCTGCTCAAGGTTTCCACGGACGCGCGGCCGGGCATGCCCCACGTGGCCTCGCGCTGGCTGCAGGCGGTGTCGGAAACGATCGACCTCGCCGACGCTTCCGGCGACTTGCACCTGCGCGTCGCGATCCGGGCCGCCGGCTCCTATGCCTACCTCTGCACGGGTGACTTCGACGGCTTCGATCGCGCCCTGGACGAAGTGCTGGAACTGGCCAGCGGGGATCGGCGCGCCGGGGCCGGAATCATCATCGGCAACCCGGTCGCCTGGGCAACGATGGCAAAGGGTCTGGTGATGCGCGAGCGCGGCCGATTGGAGGAAGCCGAAGCGCAGT
>JBKPOV010000046.1:0-4697 GCA_046733315.1 Actinomycetota bacterium | reverse complement strand
CAACAGCTATGAGCAGCGCCTGCCGAATTTGATCTGGGAGCAGCCCAGGTCACGCCAGTGGGCACTGCTCTCGGGGCTTTGGGAGGGCGACGGTTCGTGGTCTCTGATCGGCGGCGGACCGAGCGTAGCGCTCGAGTTCGGCACGATCAGCGATCAGCTCGCCGACGGCGTCGTGCGCCTGCTCGGTGACCTGGGGATCGTCTGCGCCTGGCATCGCGGGCGGACCGCCAAGTCGACGAAGGAGACGCACTGGCTGAAGGTCAGCGGCGCCGAACAAGTAGAACGGGCGATTGAGCTGGTGCCCCAGGCGGATCGCCCAGGGGTACTCGCGTCGATTCATAGACAAACAAAGCGGATTGCGCCGACCGGTTTCCGCCGGTTTGGCGATTCCTCAATGGCTTGGGCCCGGGTTGCGCAAACGACGCAGAGTCACTTCCGCGGACCGGTGTACTCGCTGGAGGTACCGGGCTCGCAGACGGTCGCGGCGAGCGGCGGCTTGATCGCCCATAACTGCTTCCCCAAGGACGTCAGCGCCCTGAAGATGCTGGCTGGCAACAGCGGCTACCACTTCCAGCTGCTTGGCGCGGTGATCGAGGTCAACGAGCTGCAGAAGCGGCGCGTGGTGCAGAAGCTGCAGAAGCACCTCGGCTCGCTGGTCGGCAAGCGCGTGGCCTTGCTCGGCCTTGCCTTCAAGCCGCACACTGACGACATGCGCGAGGCCTCGAGCCTGGTGCTTGCCGCACGCCTCGAAGGCGAGGGGGCGGAGGTGGTCGCCTACGACCCGGTTGCGGGCGGCGCGGCGCGCGAGCTCTTCGATGGAGTCGAGTTCCGCGACTCGGCGCTCGAGACCCTCGCCGATGCCGACGCGGCGATCCTCGTCACCGAGTGGCCGGAGTTCGCCGGGCTGGACTGGGGGGCAGCCGCCGCGAGGATGGCACGGCCGCTGCTGATCGACGGTCGCAACTTCCTCGACGCGAGCCTGCTCAAATCGGCCGGCTTCGAGTACGAGGGCATCGGCCGCAGCGTGGATGACCCGCGCATCTCGGCGTCCTCGGTCGCTCGCGTGCAGAGCACGCCACACTCCCTGCGTCCTTGATCTACTTGGTCATCCCCACTGCGGCAACGGTATGCAGGCAGTAGTCCTTGTCGGCGGCGAGGGAACGCGGTTGCGTCCTTTGACCGAGACCGTTCCCAAGCCTGCCCTGACGCTGGTCGACCGACCCTTTCTCGCCTACATGATCGAGTGGCTGGCCCGCCACGGCGTCGATGAGGTCGTGCTTGCCTGCGGTTTCCTTCCCGACGTGCTGCGCGAGGCGCTGGCCGGCGAGGAGGAGCGGGCGGGTGTGCGGATCTCCTACGTGGTGGAGCCGGAGCGTCGCGGCACCGCCGGAGCGATCCGCTTCGCCGCCGAGGAGCTCGGCGATCGGCTCGATGGCCGCTTTCTCGCCCTCAACGGCGACGTCCTAACCGATCTCGACCTGACCGGCTTGCTGCGGGCTCACAAGGAGCGCGGCGCACAGGCGACGCTTGGCCTGTATCCGGTCGAAGATTCCTCCGTCTACGGACTGGTGCGCACCGACGCGGGCGGCGAGGTTCTCGAGTTCACCGAGAAGGCAGGCGAGGCCGTGCCGGGTGAGATCAATGCCGGGATGTACGTGCTGGAGCGCCCGGTGCTCGACCTGATCCCGTCCGGGCAGGAGGTCTCGATCGAGCGTGACGTCTTCCCGCGCCTGGTTGGAGACGGCCTGCAGGGCCTGCGTCTCGACGGCTACTGGATGGACATCGGCACCCCCGAGCGCTACCTGCAGGCAAGCTGGGACATCCTCGAGGGACGGGTGAAGACGCGGGTCCAGCCGACGGCGCCGGGCATGCTCGTGGCGGCCGGCGCCGAGGTCTCGGACGGGGCAACGGTAGGACCGCGCGTGGTGCTCGGTCCCGGCTCCCGGGTCGGTCGCGGTGCCGAAGTGAGCGACTCCGTCGTGCTCGGCGCCTGCACCGTGGGCGAGGGAGCGAGGGTGAACGGCTCGATTCTCTCGGCCGGCGTCGAGGTGGCGCCGGGCGTGCGCCTGGAAGGTGCAGTGGTCGGTGCTGACGAAAGAATCCCAGCCTGATGCGCGACGACATCCTCGCCATACCCGATCACCTGAGCGATGCCCTCTGGCGGGTCGAGTCGGCGCGGCTCGAGCCGTTCGAGACCGCCGGTCTGGCGGTCTGCGGCATGGGAGGTTCGGCAATCGGCGGAGACCTCGCAGCGACGGCGTTGGGCGATCGCCTCACTCGCCCGCTGTTGACCGTGCGCGGCTACCAGCTGCCCAGTTGGCTGACCCCCGACTGGACGGTGCTCTGCTCCAGCTACTCGGGCGACACCGAGGAGACCCTGGCCTGCTTTGCCGCCGCCGAGGCGCTCGGCGCTCGGCGCCTCGTCGCGAGTACCGGCGGCGAGCTCGTCGCCGTGGCCCGCGAGAGCGGGGTGCCGGTGATCGGCCTGCCTGGAATCCTGCCAGCACCTCGCACCGCGGTTGCCTACATGCTGGTCACGGCCGCTGAGATCGCCGCGTTGGCCGGCGTCGCACCCAGCCTGCACACCGAGATCGACGCGGCGGCCGCCTTCCTCTCCGAGCGATCCGACGACCTCTGTGCTCGGGCCGCCGAGGTGGCCGGCTGGATCGGCGAGAGCGTGCCCGTCGTCTGTGGCGCTGACCTCACCGCGCCGGTGGCACGCCGCTGGAAGACGCAGCTCAACGAGAACGCGAAGCTGCCGGCCTTTTACGCCGAGCTGCCCGAGGCCGACCACAACGAGATCTGCGGCTGGGGCGGAGACTCATTCGTCGCCGTACTGCTCGAGGACAGGGACCAGCACCCGCGCCTGCGCCGCCGCTTCGAGCTCACCGGCGAGGCGATTGCCAGGGCCGGCGCCGAGGTCGTCTGGATCGAGGCCGAGGGAGAGACTCGTATTGCCCGCCTGCTCTGGGCGACGATGCTCGGCGACCTCGTCTCCCTCGAGCTCGCTGAGGCTCGCGGCGTCGACCCCCTCCCAGTCGAGGCGATCGAGGGCTTCAAGGCTGCACTCGGACGGCCGCAGACAGCAAGCACGCTCGAGGAAGGGGACGCTCGATGAAGGCGATGGTCCTGGCGGCGGGGCTGGGGACCCGGCTGCGCCCGATCACTTTCGCGGTGCCGAAGCCGATGGTGCCGGTGGTCAACCGGCCGGTGATGGAGCACATCGTGCGCCTGCTCGCCCGTCACGGCTTCGGCGAGGCGATCGCCAACCTGCACTGGTTCCCGGAGACGATCGAGGGGCATTTCGGCGATGGCTCGGAGTTCGGCATCGAGCTTTCCTATAGCCGCGAGGAGCAGCTGCTCGGTACCTCGGGCGGAGTGCGCAATGCGGCCGGCTTCCTCGGCGACTCCTTCCTGGTGATCTCCGGTGACGCGCTGACCGACATCGACCTCGGCGCGATGCGCGCATTCCACGAGTCCCACGATGGCATCGCCACGCTGGCGACCAGGCGGGTCAGCGACACCAGCCAGTTCGGCGTCGCGATCACCGGCGCCGACGGCCGCATCCAGGGCTTCCAGGAGAAGCCCGAGCCCGCCGAAGCGCTCTCCGACCTGGCCAACTGCGGCATCTACATGTTCCGAGCCGAGATCTTCGACTACTTCCCGGAGCCCGGCACGAGCAAGGCGGGCGGGCCCGACGATCCGGCAGGCTTCGCCGATTGGGCGATGGACGTCTTTCCCGCCCTGCTGGAGAACGACGTGCCCTTCTACTCGCACGAGATCGAGGCCTACTGGAATGACATCGGCAACCTCGACGAGCTGCGCCAGGGCAACCTCGACGCCCTCCACGGCGATGTCCAGGTCGAGCCGGGCGCGCCCGAGGTCGGGGATGGGATCCGTTCGGCCAGCCCGCTCGAGGGCGTCGAGGTGGAGGGGCAGGTCTTGATCGGGTCCGCGGTGCAGTTTGGCCCCGGGGTTCGCCTCCAGGGCCCGCTGATCGTCGGAGACGGCTGCCGGATCGGCGCCGGGAGCTGGGTCCGAGACTCGATCCTGCTCGCCGGGGCCGAGCTGCCGGCCGAGACGATGCTGGTCGGCGCCATCGCCGGCCGCGTCGCCAAACCCTGATTCTTTCTTGACAGCCTGCGCGCCACCGGCGCGTCGCGGCAACGCACGATCAGGGCATGAAGGCCCTGCACGCTCTCGCCGGCGGCTTGATCCCATCGCTCTGCGCCACCTGTGGGCGCGGCTGCCGCCCCGGCGCGATGCTCTGCAATCGCTGCGCGCGCCGCCTCGCCGATGCCGAGCCGCTGAGCGGCGCTGGACCGCCCGGCCTCGACCGCGTCTGGTCCTCGGCTTCGCACGAGGATGTGGCGCGAGATCTTGTCGCCGCACTCAAGTTCCGTCGCCTGCTCCCGGTCGCCGAGACGATGGCCGAACGCATCCAATGGCTGGGCCCGGCGAGCCTGCTCAGCGGCACCCTCGTGCCGGTGCCGACGGCGCGGCTTCGCTCGTTGGCCCGTGGCTTCGATCCCGCCACCGAGATCGCCGCGGCGCTTGCCGAGCGGACCGGCCTGCCGCTCTCCGTCTGCCTCAATCGCAGCGGCAGCGCTCGCCAGGTCGGCAGGCGACGAGCTCAGCGCATCGGCCAACCCCCGCACGTGCAGCTGCGCGAGGAGGCCCCGCGCAGCGCCGTGCTC
>JBKPOV010000045.1:0-3998 GCA_046733315.1 Actinomycetota bacterium | reverse complement strand
GCCCAGCGCTCGGGGAAGCGCGAGGCGGAGTCGAGCGGCACGACGGTGAGCAGTGAGTCGCCGCCCTGGGCGGCGCGGACCTCGCGGATCGCCTCGCCGAGGCGCCGGCGGCGGTGCTCCGCGCCGCGGACCGAAAGCTCGAGCTGATCGCCAACGGGCGGGCCGAGGCCGAGCACGCGCAGACGGAGGGCGGCGACCGACCCTGGCAACGTCTCCAGTCGCGGCCTGAGCACCGCGAGCAGGGTCCGCGCCGAGGCGGTCGGCCGCCCAAGCCCTTGGTCGACGCTCCAGCCGCCGCCGCTGCTGAGCACGGCGCCGAGGCGCAGGCCCAGTACCGTCCTCCCTTTGCGCTGCGGCGCGGCCAGCAACCGGGCCACGAGCAGCTTCAAGGCGTGCTCGAGCTGACCGCCGGCGGCCCCTTCGGGCAGCTCGAGCTCCTCGGCCAGCTCCTCGTGGGGATGGCGCGGGCGCAGCGGCGAGTCTTCGCCGCGGGCGAGGCGCAGCGCCCGCAGGCCCGCTGAGCCGAAGCGGTCCGCCACCCGATCGGCCGGCAGCGCCGCGAAGGCCCCCAGCGTCTCAATCCCCAGCCGCCCCATCGTCTCGATCAGGCCCCCCGCCTCGCGCGGCGGTAGCTCGAGCCTGCCCACCAGCGTCGAGACGGGGAGCGCTGCCAGGAAGTCGCCCGCGGCCGACGGCGGGACGATCGCCTCCCGACGCGCGGCGGCGTGGGCAAGGAAGCGGGTGGTCCCAACCCCGATCCGCACCTCCGTCTCCACCGCCCGGCGCGCCGCCGCCAGCACCCCGGCGCTCTTTCCCCCGTGGATCCCACGCAACCCATCGAGGACGAAGAACACCTCCCCGGGCCTCTCCGACTCAACCGCCGCGCCGATCCTCTCAAGTCGGCACAGCAGCCCCTCGGTCAGCTCACCGGCCTCAACCGGGTCGGCGAGCGCGGAATCAGGGATCAGGACACAGGCAACCTCCATACGAACATATGTTCGTATAAGCGATCTCCAGAAGTCAAGGTCTTGGAGAAAGATTTAGGAAGAGATTTGAGCCCTACTGCCCCACCGCCCCAAACCCGACCACCCCGAAGGCCTCCCCCGCCGCGAACACGGCCTTGCCTTCGGCAAATGCCTCGTTGAAGCTCTGCGCGGTGGCGGCGGTGAGGGTGAGGGGGGCACCCGAGACGGTGATCGCCCTGGACCTCGGATCAGAGGAGACCTGACCGAGGCCGAGGTCAAAGGCCCCGACCCGCCCCAGCTTGCCCGGGAAGGCGGGTGTCGGCTCGATGTCGACTTCAGCACTTGTGCTGCGGGCGGCGAGGTCGAGCCAGTATTCCTTGTGGAAGACCTGCCCGGCGCCGAGCTGCAGCAGTTCGATCGCCCCGGCCAGGCGCAGGGTCCCCTCAGAGGCGTCTGGGGCGATCTGGCCGCCCAGGGCGATCGGGAGCTTGAAGAGGGGTCCCGGGGAGAGTTCGGCGGGGGAGATCGGGTTGAGGGAGACGAAGAGGGCTTTGAACTTGGCGAGGATCGCCTGGTCGGGGGTCAAGGTCCCCTGGCCTTGACCGAGGATCGCCACCCTTTGCGGCTGGGTCCTTGACTTCAGGCTCCCCACGGCAAGGCCTTCTGTGAAGGCCTTGCCTGTGCGGAGCTTCTTGTTGAGCCGGGTGGCGACCTTCTGGGTCAAGGTGAGGCCCTTGGCCACGAAGCCCTGGCCGAAGCCTTCCCGAGCGGAGGTGATGCTCTTGGCGCTTACGAGCTTCAGCTGGCCGCCGCCGACCTTGGCGAAGAGCGGCGTCCGCTTCGCCTTCAGCTCGATGTTTCGCAGCGGCACCTTGCGTTTGCCCTTGGCAAAGACGATCTGGCCTTCGTGCTCCACTTCGCCCTTGCCCTGGGTCGGGTCTGACTTGCCGCCTGAGACCGGCAGGAGGATGGCGTTGCCCTGGCGCTTGGCCGGGGGCTTTGCCTTGAGGGTGACGCCTTCTCTCTTCAGGAGGGAGAGGAAGGAGGGATCGAGAGTGAGCTTGGTGGCTCCCCCCGCGATCGGGTCATAGGCGGCGTTGGCGCCAGGGACGAGGAGGAGGGTCAATCCCAACAGGGCGATCGTGGTTGCCTTTGCCTTCATCTCTTTGCTCCCTCTCTCGTCTTCTCTCATTCGGCAACCGCGCAGGCCTTTTCCACCTTGGCGGCGATCGAGAGCCCCTGGGCGAAGTCAAAGGAGGCAAGCGCCAATGGGAAGACGGTGCGCCTTGCTCCCTGGGGGGCCGGGCAGCCGGCGTTGAAGTAGGAGAGCTGGCGGCCCCTGTAGGTGTATTTGCGCTTCAGGGTGAGCTTGATCCGATCGACGTAGCCCCAGTCGCCCAGGGCCTGGGGCAGGGAGGCGGTGAGCTTGGTGCCGTAGGCGCCGCGGTTTGCCTTTTGGATCGCGAAGGGGATCACGAAGGAGCTGAAGAAGGGGTTGGCGGTGAAGATGTGGGCGAAGATCACCGGGGCTCCCTTCTGGTGGCCGTTGAAGATCAGCAGCCGCCCGTGGGTGGGGTAGGCGCCCTGGTCGGGCAAGACGATGTGGGCCCAGAACTGCCCGGAGCCGATCAGGGCGTCCCCGCAGTTGGCCATCGCTCGCTCGGTTGAGGCGGGCTGCAGGGCCTTCAGCGGGCATGTCGGCAGCCCCTTGGACTGCAGCAGGCCGTGTTTGTTGACCTCCACGCTCATCTCCTGCAGCTGCGGGGGGATGCCGCCGTGGGGGGCGTCGAGGTGGCCGGAGACGAAGACGGCGATCGGGGCTGTGCCCACTCTGGGCAGCTTGTAGGGGAGGACTTGGCTTAGGACGGTGATCCGCAGGTTGCCCTGCTGGACCACGGTGGCAGCGGCCAGGGAGGCGCAGGCCAGCAGGCCCACCGCGGTGGCGAGCAGTGCCGTGCGTCTTTGCATCGCTTAGTTCGCCCTGCGCTTGTGGCCCTTGGCCTTGCCCTTGGCCTTGCGCGAGGAGCCCTTGCACTTGACCTTCAGCTCGGGCTTGGTGTTCCAGGTCTTGCCGTTTTGGCCGGTGAAGTTGGATTCGGCCTTGTGGGCGCCTTTGCAGAGGTTGGTCGAGTTGACGAACAGGCCCTTCTTGCCTCCCTGCATTTCGAGCACAAAGCTCGAGGCCGGGGCGTCTGGTGCAGCTTCAAAGGTGTTGCGTAGGCGTCCTTTGACCGAGTCGACGTGACCTACCAGGTTGAAGTCGACCTGTTTGTTGGCGAGGGCGACGACTAGGTCGGGCAGCTGGTGTTCGGAGGAACGCAGGAAGACGGGGCCGGTTAGCGGTTCGCCCAGGATCGGGGTGATCGCCCTGGCTTTGCCGTAGATCGAGCCGGCGGGGCAGCCGGCCCCGTTGCCGGCTCCGGCTTTGAACTGCACCCTGGTGCAGATCGTGTTGAAGTGGGCATTCTCGATGAACTCGGACTTCGGCAGGGTGACTTCCGCCCTGGCGATGCCTGCTTCGCCGATCCCGTTCATCCGCAGGGTCGCCTTGAAGGCTGGGTGGGCTCCCCGCTTGGTGCCGCCGATGAGTTTCAGGCCGAGACGTGGCTTGAAGGGCAGGGCGGCGCAGTCGGCTGCCTGGTAGGGGGTGGAGACGGTGATCGGGCGGTCGTCTGCCTCGGAGCCGAAGTCAAGGCCTGAGCCGAGCACCGTGCTCGCGGTCGAGGTCCTGGTGCAGTCAGTCGGGTTCAAGACGAAGTTGGGCCTGTCGGTATAGACCCTGACGTCTCTGAGGTGGACCGGTACGCCCTTGATGATGTGGGGGATCGGGTCTGATCCCGTTGCGTCGATGAAGGCTTCGGCTGTCTCTGGGTCGATTCGCAGTGCCTCGCGGACCACGACTGTGCCGATGTCAAAGGGACCGACTATGCCTGCCGTGATCGCCACGATCGAGAGGTTTGAGCCGTGGTAGGGGCCGGCCAGGTAGACCTTGCCGGGGGCGTAGGCCAGGGAGGGGCCGACTCCGCCGCCGAC
>JBKPOV010000044.1:0-1980 GCA_046733315.1 Actinomycetota bacterium | reverse complement strand
GTCGAGGAAAGGAAGCTGTACTGCGGCGAGGCGATCATGTAGATGCTCTCGATCCCGGGGTCGAGCTTGCGGTTGAGCTGGGCCATCTCGAACTCGTACTCGAAGTCGGAGATCGCCCGCAGGCCCTTGACGATCGCCCTCGCCCCCGATTCCCGCGCGAACTCGACCAGCAGGTTGGAAAAGATCCGCGCCTCAACGTTGCTGAGGCTGGCGGTCGCTTCTTCGATCAAGCCCTTGCGCTCCTCGGCGGTGAAGAGGGTCTTGTCCTTGCGCATCGGGTTGTTGACGATGCCGACGACGACGCGCTCGAAGACCTCGGAGCTGCGGGTGATGATGTCGATGTGCCCGTTGGTGACCGGGTCGTAGCTGCCCGGACAGACGACGGTGCCGTCGCGCTCCGCCATTACTCGTCGCTCCCGTAGATCGAGACGTCGGCGGCGCCGTAGCGGCGCTGGCGCAGGCGCGGCAGCGAATCGATGCGCAGCGGGCGGCCCACGCCGCTCTCGACTATCGCCCGTCCGCCTTCGGCAAGAAGGGTGGGCAACCGGGTATCGAGTTCCTGCCCCACGCGGTCGGCGAGTCTATAAGGGGCGTCGATAAAGACGAGGTCGAAGCTGGGCGCCGGGTCGTCCTCCCCACCCGACAGCCAGCGTGAGACATCGGCGCGCACGAGCTCGATCCTCTCGCCGAGGCCCAGCCTCTCGACGTTGCCGAGCGCCGCGCGGGTGTCGCGATCGACCATCGTGGCGTGAGCGGCGCCGCGCGAGAGTGCCTCGATCGCCAGCGCTCCCGTGCCGCAGTAGAGATCGAGCACGCGAGCGCCCTCGACCCTTGTGCCGAGCACCGAGAAGATCGCCTCACGGGCGCGGTCAGACGTGGGCCGCACCTTCCAGCCGCGTGGGGCGACCAGCACCTGCCCTTTGAGGTCGCCAGCGATAACGCGCACACCCGAAAACCTAAAGGCCTAGTAGCAATCGCCGACCCCTCAGAGCGGTATCGGGTCGGCGGCACCCGCGCCGAAGCGGCGGCGGGCGGCCTCCAGCAGCGGGCCGAGCTCTGGCGCGTCCAGCGAGCCGTGCGTGCGCAGCAGCGCGAGCACCTCCTCGCGCGCCGCTTCCAGGGCAGCCGCGTCCTCCGGCAGCTCGGCGACGGCGAAGCGCGGCAGGCCGTGCTGGCGCGTGCCGAGCACCTCGCCCTCGCCACGCAGGGCGAGGTCGACCTCGGCGAGGCGGAAGCCGTCGCTCTCGCGCTCAACCGCCTTCAGCCGTTGGCGGGCCATGCCCCCCGCTTCTTCCGGGAAGAGCAGGCAGCAGGACTCGTGCTCACCGCGACCGACCCGGCCACGCAGCTGATGCAGCTGCGAGACGCCGTAGCGCTCTGCCCCCTCGATCACCATTACCGTCGCGTTGGCGACGTCGATGCCGACCTCGATCACGGTGGTGGCGACGAGCACGTCGGTTTTGCCCGCGGCGAACGCCTCCATCGCCGCCCCCTTGTCGGCCGAGCGCATCTGGCCGTGAATGACGCCGACCGAGAAGTCGCGCAGCTCACCGGCGGCGAGGCGCTCGGCCTCGACCTCTGCCGCGCGGCCCTGTAGTTTCTCCGACTCTTCGACCAAGGGGCAGACGACGTAGGCCTGGCGACCGGCGCGCAGCTGCCCGCGAATGAACTCGTAGGCGCCCGCCCGCTCGCCCTCTTCGACGATCCGGGTCGCCACTGGCTTGCGTCCGGAAGGCAGTTCGTGCAGCGCTGTCGTGTCGAGGTCGCCGTAGGCGGTGAGCGAGAGCGTGCGCGGGATCGGCGTCGCGGTCATGTGCAGGACGTGCGGGGTCTCGGGGCTCCCCTTCGCGTCCAGCGCCGCCCGCTGGCGGACGCCGAAGCGGTGCTGCTCGTCGACCACGCAGACGCCGAGCCGGGCGAACTCCACCGTGGGCTCGGCCAGGGCATGGGTTCCCACGATCAGGCCGAGCTCCCCGGAGC
>JBKPOV010000043.1:0-3526 GCA_046733315.1 Actinomycetota bacterium | reverse complement strand
ACTTGTCCCAAAGCGACGTTGACGAACAAAACCCTGGCAGTGGCCGGCAATCCGCTCGTCGGCGAAATCACTGAAGCCAGCTATGAACCCTGTGCGTGGAAAGGCACCGTCTGCTCTGTGACTGCAATCAACCTGAATTGGAAAACCTCGATCACCAACGGCACAACCCCGGATGGGCCGATGGACATCACAGCCATAGCAGGAGAACCGAGACTGGCGTTCTCGTGCAACGGCGCGATCTACAAGTGCGTCTACGGCTCGGCCAAAATAACCGTCGACATACACGGCGGCAACCCTGCTGAAACGATTTTCAGCAAAGAGGTTCTCGGGCTCAAAAAAAAAGAAGGGACCGTCGAATGCCCGATGAACATCGAATGGAGCGCGATTTACTTTGCTACGGCGCCAGCGGCGGTGTACGTGTCCAAAAACTAGCCGGGCGCGGCGCGCTTGACTTTGCGATGCGGAGGAGGCCCTCGACACGAGGGTCTCCTCCGCCCGCTCACGCTCGCGGCCCGGTGACTAGGGTTGGGGCGTGCGTTTTGAGAAGTGGCAAGCGCTGGGCAACGACTACGTCATCGTTGAGGCGGACGGCCTCCCTTCGCGGTTGACCCCGGCTCGTGTGCGGCGGCTCTGCGACCCGCACTTCGGGGTGGGGTCGGACGGGGTGCTGTTGCTCGCGCGAAGCGACGATCCCGCTTACGTCGCCGAGCTGCGGATCTTCAATCCGGACGGCTCCGAGGCGGAGCTATCGGGGAACGGGGCGCGGGAGGCGATTCTCTATTTGCGCCGGCACGGCTGGACCGACGCCGACACGTTCTCGATCCTGACCGCGGCGGGACCGGTGACACCGACGATCACCTCGGATCGGACCTGCTCGGTCGAGATGGGACGGGCTGCCACTGCTTCCAAGGATTTTCCTTCCGGCCCTGGCGATGGCAGGGGCGCGCTGAGCGCGGCGGGGCGGGAGTGGTTATTCCAGCACGTCTCGATCGGCAATCCGCAGTGCGCGATCGTGGTCGGCGATGGGTTGGAGGCCCTCGACCTGAGCGCGATCGGGCCGCCGATCGAAGCGCATGAGCTCTTTCCCAACCGCACCAACGTGTCATTCCTGCGCATCGACGGCAGTCGCGTGCGCGCCCGGATCTTCGAGCGCGGGGTGGGGGAGACGCTCTCCTCGGGGACTGGGGCGAGCGGGGCCGCGGTGACCGCATTCCTCAATGGCGCTTCCAGCCCGATCACGGTGGAGCTAGATGGCGGTGAGCTCGAGGTCGAGATCTCGCCGGACCTCGACGTCACGCTGAGTGGCTGGGCTGAGCCGATCTTCTCCGGCGAGCTCTCGCCGGAGCTGCTCGCGGCGCTCGCCGCGCTGGACGACTAGATTTCCGCGTCCATGGGGATCTCGGACCCGTCCAAGCGGCTGGAGGCGATGCCTCCGTACATGTTCCAGGAGCTGGAGCGGCGCATCGCAGACAAGCGCGCCGTCGGCATCGACGTGATCAGCCTCGGCATCGGCGACCCGGACGAACCGACCTACCCGCACATCGTCTCGGCAATGCAAGAGGCGGTCGCGGACCCCGGCAACCAGCAGTACCCGAGCAACCGCGGCCGCGAGGAGTTTCGCCAGGCCTTCGCCGACTTCTACGACCGGCGCTTCGGGGTCGAGATCGATCCCGAAAGCGAGGTGATCCCGGCAATCGGCGCCAAGGAGTGCATCTACAACCTCTGCTTCGCCTTCCTCGATCCGGGCGGCGTGGCCCTTGCCTCAGACCCCGGCTACCCCGTCTACACCGGCGGGCCGATCCTCGCCGGGGCAACGCCGGAGCTGCTGCCTTTGGTGCCCGAGCTGGGCTTTGCGCCTGACCTGAGCGCGGTGCCCGCCGACGTGGCTGCGAAAGCACGGCTGATGTTCATCAACTACCCCAACAACCCGACTGGGGCCGTCGTTCCCGAGGGCTTCTTCGAGATGGTCGTCTCCTTCGCCCGTGAGCACGAGATCCTCGTCGTCCACGACAACGCCTACTCGGAGACGACCTACGACAGCTACGTAGCGCCGAGCTTCCTCGCTACGCCCGGTGCCAAGGAGGTCGGCGTCGAGGTCTTCTCGCTCTCCAAGGGCTTCAACATGACCGGCTGGCGCTGCGCCGCGATCCTCGGCAACGCCAAGGCGGTGCAGACCTACTGGCGGCTGAAGACCAACGTCGATTCCGGCCTCTTCGAGGCGGTGCAGATGGCGGGTGTGGCGGCGCTGCAGGGGTCCAGCGGGCCGCTGCAGCGGATGAACGAAACCTATGTCCGCCGCCGCGACCTCGTGGTCGATGCCCTGCGCGAGATCGGCGTCGAGGTCGCCGCACCGAAGGGCACGATCTACGTCTGGGCGCCTGTGCCCGACGAACATACCTCGACCTCCTTCTCTGAGCTGGTCCTCGAAGAGGCGGCTGTGGTGGTTTCACCCGGTTCGATGTACGGGCCCAGCGGCGAGGGCTTCTTCCGCATCTCGCTGACGACGCCCGACGACCGCATCAGTGAAGCGGTCGAGCGGATGCGCAAGTACCTCAGCTAGGCAGTCGCTTCGCGTTCTGAGCGCTTCTTCCAGTAGCGGTCGAGACCGCGCCACTGGTACTGGGGTGGGACGCACTGGAGCAGCTCCTCGGCGGTCTCCGGACCGACGCTCTCGGCGACCAGGGCACGGTGATGGCGCTCGTAGTCGTGCTCGGAGAATTCTCGCGCCAAATCGGCCTCTTCGCGCAGCCGGCTCCTGACCGCCTCGAGGTGTTCGATCGGGTCGTCGACCTGGCCGAAATGGGTGAGGGCGAGGCGCTCCGGCCGCCAGGACTCGACCGTCGCGATTGATTCCAGCCAGGTCTCGATGTCGATGTCGGGCGGCGGCGTGGGAGGAACGATCAGCTCCGAGGGCGGGATCCGCACCGCCGCGACGTCGCCGACGAAGGCGGTGCCGGTCTCCTCGTGAAAATAAGAGACATGGTGGGAGGCGTGGCCCGGCGTGTAGGCGACGCGCATCCCCAGCACGTCCTCACCACCAACGAGCGGCTTCATGTTGCGCTCGGGGACCGGCACGATCTCGCCCCAGAGGTACTCCAACCGATCCCCGTAGAGGCGCTCGGCGCTGGCGAGGAGCTTGGCGGGGTCGACCAGGTGGGGAGCGCCGCGCTCGTGTACGTAGACCTCGAGCTCCGGCCAGCGTCGCACCAGAGCGCCCGTCGCCGCGGCGTGATCGAGGTGGATATGGGTGAGCAGGATCGCCCGCGGCTGCTCGTCGCCGAGCGCCTCCAGCAGGGTCTCCATCGAGGACTGCGGACCTGGGTCGATAAGCGCCCCGTCCACCTCCCAGCAGCCAATCACGTGCGGCCGTCCCAAGTGCATGACATCGATTACACGCATCAAGTTCGCCTATGGGTGTCGGGGGGGGACTGGACGGAGCCTCCCCGCGGTTTCTCCGGGGAGTCCTCCCCCCGCACCCGCACGCAACTGGTTGGGGGAAGGCTTAGTCCTGTTAGAGCGTCTTCCG
>JBKPOV010000042.1:0-11711 GCA_046733315.1 Actinomycetota bacterium | reverse complement strand
CGACGCGGCACTGGGCGCCGGCGCGCCGCAGCGTCACCACACCGCCGACCCGCTGCTGCTCTGTCTCGAACTGCACCCGCTCGACCCGCCGCTCCGTCTGCCCACCCTCGACCGCGTCCATGCGGCAGGTATCGGCAGCTCGGCGCGAGAGCCTGAGGCGTCAGCGCGTCGGGGAGCGCGTCGAGGCGACGACCTTGCCGAAGCGCCGCTGCAGCTGGCGCATTGCGAGGTCATAGGCGGGCGAGAACTTGCGTTGCCACCAGTAGGCGATCCTGATGTCGGCCGATGTGAAGACCAGGTAACGGTTCTTCTCTATCCCGCCGAGGATCTTCTCCGCCACCCGCTCGGGGCTCACCGCGCGCTTCTCGAAATCCACGACCGCCGTTTGGAACGCTGGGTGCTGCCGATCGACGCCCCGCACTTCCAAGCTGGCGACGAGGGGCGTCGCGACCGCCCCCGGACAGACCAGGCTGACGCCGATGCCGTGGCGTTGCAGGTCGAAGCGGAGCACTTCCGAGACGCCCCGCAGGCCGAACTTGCTGGCGCTGTAGGCCGCGTGCCAGGGCAGCGCGATCAGCCCGGCGGCTGAGGCGACGTTGACGATGTGCCCGCCTCGGCCGGCCGCGATCATCGGCGGCACGAAGTTTTCGAGCACCGCGATCGGCCCCATCAGGTTGACCTCGATCATTTTCTGCCAGTCGCTGTGCCGGAGCTTGTCGATCGGCCCCCAGGTAGAGACGCCGGCGATGTTCATCACCACGTCCATGCTGCCGTGCGCGGCGTGGATCTCCTCGGCGAGGGCGACCACCGCTGCGTGGTCGGTGATGTCGAGGGCGCGTAGGTGAGCGACGGCGCCGCCGGCTGCCTCGATCTCGCCACGGACCTGCTCCAAGCCGTCCGCGTCGCGGTCGGTCAGGTAGAGCTCAGCTCCCCGCGCGGCCGCGGCGAGCGCGGTGGCGCGGCCGATACCGCTCGCCGCGCCGGTGAGGAGGCAGCGCTTCCCGCGCAGGTCGCTAACCGGCATCGGCCCCCCTTCCCGTGGCGATGCCATCGGGCTGGACCCGCAGCGAGTTGAGGGTCATCGCGAGCATCTCGTAATGACCGACCAGCATGCAGAGCTCGATCAGCTGCCGCTCGTCCAGCATCGCCTCCAAACGGCCCCACAGGTCGTCGTCGATCACACGGCTGGCATGGAGCTGGTCGCTGGCCTCGAGCAGCGCCGCCTGGCGCTTCGACCAACCGGAGGCCCCGGCGCCCTCGCCCACCCGAGCGATCTCCTCAACGCTCAGTCCCACTCGGCGCCCGATCTGCTCGTGCTGTTCGCGCTCGTACTCGGAGCCGCTGTTGTGGGCGACCCGCAGGATCACCAGCTCGCTGTCGCGGCGCGGCAATGTACCCCGCGGCATCAGCGCACCGGCGAACCAGAGCCAGCGTCGAAAGAGCCGCCGGTGCCGGGCAAGCGTGGTGAAGACATGGGGCGGCTGCCGCCGCAGCGCCAGCCCAATCAAGCCGACGATCGTCGAGTTGACCAAACCGATCTCGGCACGGCCGCCGGGCGCGATACGTGGTTTCGACTCCAGTGTGATCACCCCAACCTACGGACCGGCATCGAACATCGGGGCGCCTGACCTGCTTCAGGCAATTACAAGGTCGGGGACTGGGGCCAGCTCGCACTCAGGCTCCTCATCCGGTCCCTGACGCTCAATGCCGATCAGCAGCTCCTCATCTAGGACCGCGAGGATGCGCTTCAGCACCGGAATCGTTGGGATGTGGTCACCACCCTCGACCTTTGAGATGAAGGAGTGCGAGGTTCCTGCCCGGTCGGCGACGTCCTTCTGTGTGAGATCAAGCTCGAAACGCCGCTCGCGAATATGAGCGGCGATCCAGTTCCGCTCGCGCAGCTCGCGAATCACTGCGTACTCGTCACGAGCCTCTCGGTACTCGTTGTTCCGCTGAGCGCGACCCCGCGCCGCTTTGGCGGCAGCCTTCCCTTCCGGACTGATGCGGCCGTTTTCCTTCGCGCTCATGGCATCCAGTTTATCTATATAGATAAATGAGTCAAGGATTTCGTGGACGGCTCGCCGACACATCTTTTCCCGCAGCTCGCGGAGGCCTTCTCGGCTCGGCGTCCATCCGACGCTTGAAATCGGCCATCCGCCTCTTCGCAAGAACCTTCTCGGAGGCCGGCACCACTCCGGTGTTCTTCTCGAAGGCATGCAACAGAACAATCAGGTTCCCGGATCGCTGATAGAGGATCCGGTAGCGCGTATTGGCGAACCGGATTCTCAACTCACGCAACTCGCCCTCGATCTGCGAGCTGATCGGGAACTCTGGCGGCGGCGCTTCCGGCGCCCGTCCGTTCAGGTGCTCATCGATGCGAGCGTCGATCTTCGCTGCCCGCTTGACCGGTAGCGCCTCGATGAAACGATCAACAGGTTCGATCCCAAGCTTGTCGCGATAGTAGATCGCCTGTGTCTCCGCCATCTATCTCATCATAGATGTATCCTGTCAAATCACTGTCTCAATTTATGCACTACTAATACACCAAAGTGAAAATTGATCTCCGCGATATGGGTTCGCTGGTTCTTACTCCCGATGGGAGAGCTGCGGTGCCGGAGAGATTCATCGCGACGACCTCACCCGACAATCTGGGCGGCTTGGAGGTGCGGATGCGCATAGAGGTGTCGCGGTCATTCAGGGCACAGTGCACCGAGCTGACTATCCTCGGCAGCTCTCAGGAGATCGTTACCGCTGAGGTTCTGCGCAGAGTCTCAGTCGCTCGGCTGGTGAAGGAAGCGGTCGCTGAGGCTGCCAGCCACTTCGAGTTTCGGGGCACCGCGCCTACGGGCGCAAGCAAGTTCGTGATGTTCTCTGGCGCAGGAGAAGAGATATATGCCGCTACCCTTGAGCGGGTCGGTCACGGTGCTTCCCTCACGGATAGCAACCTGAAGGAAATCGCCGATCTTTACCGAGCGGCGGTTGCCTCTGGCAGCAGAAGCCCCACCCGCGAGGTGGGTGAACGGAAGCACGTCGCTCGTTCAACCGCAGCCCGCTGGGTCTCCAAGGCTCGCAGCAAGGGGTTCCTTGGGCCTGCGATTCACGGACTGGGTGGCGAGAGAAGCACAGCGGGATCGTCCTGACTACCGGACCTTTCCAGGCTGAATCACCCAAACCAAGCTGAATCACTCGAAAATCGGGGCGCCCGGATTCGAACCGGGGACCTCGGCCACCCAAAGGCCGCGCGCTACCAGGCTGCGCCACGCCCCGCTTGGGCCAGTGTAGAGCGGGATCGCGCGGCGGGCCGGACTCGATGCAGGACACACGCTAGGTTTCGCGGCGATGGCCGAGGTGCTGCCGCTCAACGCCCTGCACTACGACCTCGACTCGGTCGGGTCGCTGCAGGACGTGGTCGCGCCGCCCTATGACGTGATCGACACGACGATGCGGAACGAGCTGCTCGCGCGCTCGCCCTACAACGCGGTCGCCATCGATCTGCCCAAGCCCTACGGCGAGACCGGGCCGCAGTCGGCGGGCGAGGGAGATCCGTACGAGACCGCCGCCAACTCGATCGAGGCCTGGCTGAAGGCCGGCGCCCTGGTCAAGGACGCCGAGCCGGCGATCTGGGCGATGGAGCAGGAGTACACCGGGCCCGACGGCGGCTCCCACATCCGCCACGGCATCCTCGTCCGGGTCCGGGTCGAGGACCTGGACAGCGGCACCATCCTGCCGCACGAGCGCACCCTGCCGGGTCCCAAGCAGGACCGGCTCGAACTGATGCGGGCGACCCGCTGCAACCTCTCGCCGATCTTCTCGCTGAGCACGATCGATCCTTGGCCGCTGGTCTCCAAGGAGACGTCAGTCGAAGACCCTTGGGGTGAGGCAACCGACGCCGCCGGAACCGTGACTCGCATCTGGCGATTGCCGGCGCTCAACGAGGAGATCCCGAAGCTGCTCGCCGACGCCCAGCTGCTGATCGCCGACGGGCACCATCGCTACGAGACCGCGATCGCCTACCGCGACGAGATCGGCGGCGAGGGCGATCACAACTACACGCTGATGGCGCTGACCGGGCTCGACGACCCTGGCCTCTCCGTCTACCCCACCCACCGCCTGCTCTCCGGCTTCGCCGACGATCCCGAGCGCCAGCGCCGCCTCGGCGAGGGCCTGCGCGAGCTCTTCGACGTCAGCGAGGTCGAAACGGACCGCATCGACCCCCTCGGCGAGGACGGCGTCGGCGTCTTCGGCCTCTACGACTCCCATCACAAGCGCGCCTTCCGCCTGCGCCTCAAGGACACCGGGGAGCTCGACCGCCTGCTCGAGGGCAAGCCCGAGGCCTACCGCCGCCTCGACGCGGCGATCCTCGAGACCCTGGTGCTGAAGAAGATCGCCGGGCTCAGCGAAGATGACATCCTCGCCAAGCGCGGCATCGGCTACGCGAAGAGCGTCGAAGACTCGCTGCGGCTGCTCGGCGAGGGCGCCTACGACGTCGCCTTCATCCTCCGCCCGATTCCCGTCCAGCAGACGAAGGAAATCTGCGAAAGCGACGCCAACATGCCGCCAAAGTCGACCTACTTCTACCCCAAGGTGCTGACCGGCCTGGTCTTCAACCCGCTCGCCTGAGGACGCGGCGTAGGATCGGCCAGTGGTGAAGATCTACACGAAGAAGGGCGACGACGGCACCACATCGCTCTGGTACGGCGGCCGCGTTCCCAAGCACCACGGCCGCACCGAGGCCTACGGGGCGCTCGACGAGGCCTGCTCGCAGCTCGGCGTCGCCCGCGCTCTCTGCGACGGCGGAAACACGGAGCTCGCCACCGACATCCTCCGCCTGCAGGACGACCTCTTCGTCGCCGGCGCCGAGCTGGCGACGGCGCCGGAAGCGGCCGAGCGGCTCGAAGACGGGATCAGCCGCACCACCGAGGCGATGGTCGCCGAGCTGGAGGGGCGGATCGACCGCTACATGAGCGAGGTCGAGCTGCCGCCCCAGTTCGTCATCCCCGGCGGCAACCAACTCTCCGCTCAGCTCGATGTCGCGCGCACCGTGATCCGCCGCGCCGAGCGCCGCATCGCCGCGCTCGCCGAGGAAGGCGAGCTGGCGAGCGAGACGGTGATCCACTTCGTCAACCGCGCCTCCGACTACGCCTACGCGATGGCACGCTTCGTCGACGTTGACAACCCCGCCCTCTTCGAGGGCCGCCGCAAGTCCGACTGAGAGCGCATGGCGCTTTCCTCCCGCTATGCGGCAATAAGGCGCCAGTCGTGAAGGTCGTCGCCCGCAGGCGCGAGGGGTACGCCCACGACGTCGAGATCGAGGGCGGTCACACGATGCGCATCGACGAGCCGCCCGCGGCCGGCGGCACGAACAGCGGTCCCTCCCCCACCCGCCTTGTCGCCGCCAGCCTCGCCAGCTGCACGGCGATCACGATGGAGATGTACGCCGCGCGCAAGGGCTGGGACGTGGGCCAGGTCGAGGTCGACGTGGACGTCGAGCACCGCGACGCCTTGCCCATTTCCTTCGCGGTCACCCTGCGCCTGCCGAGCGAGCTCAGCGATGAGCAGCGCGAGCGCCTGCTGGTCATCGCCGCCAAGTGCCCGGTCCACAAGCTGCTGGCGGGCGAGGCCGACGTAACGATCGCCGATCGGGTCGAGGCGCTCTGATGGACCTTGGGCTGAAAGGCCGCGCTTGCGTCGTCACCGGCGCGAGCCGCGGCATCGGCGCCGAGACCGCGCGGCTGCTCTGCGCCGAGGGGGCACAGGTGCTGCTGGTGGCGCGAGGCGAGGAGCGGCTCCGCTCCGCAGCGGAGGCAGCCACGGCAGCTGGGGCCGAGGCAGGAGGACGAGCCGAGACCCTCGTCCTCGACGTCACCGCCGAGGACGCCGGCGAGCGGATGCTCGCCGCGGCGACAGAGCGCTTCGGCTCGCTCGACGTCCTCGTCAACAACGCGGGCACCGCCCAGTGGCGCGACCTCGATGACGTCCCCGACGCGGACTGGCGGGCCCAGTACGAGCTCAACGTGATGGCACCGCTGCGGGCGATGCGCCTCGCCGCACCGCCAATGGCCGAGCGCGGCTGGGGGCGCATCGTCAACGTCTGTTCGACCGCAGGCAAGCGGCCCTCGGCGGCGATGCCGGAGTACTCGGTGGCCAAGGCAGCGGAGCTCTCGCTCTCGCGCCTATTCGCTGACCGCTACGCCAAGAGCGGCGTCCTCGTCAACGCGATCTGCCCGGGCCCGGTCGAGTCGGAGATGTGGATGGATCCGGGTGGCCTGCTCGATCAGTCGCAAGCGATGTCGGGGGAGGCGAGCCGCGAGGAGGCCCTCGCCACGGCCGGCTCGAAGCGCCCGATCGGCCGGCTCGCCGAGCCCGAGGAGATCGCCAGCGCGATCGTTTTCCTCTGCTCCGCGCGTGCCTCCTACGTCGCCGGCGCCGCCTGGTCCGTAGACGGCGGCACCGTCCAGGTGATCATCTGAGGCGGCTGCAAACCGGCGCCTGGCGGCGTCCTCGGTCGCTCGCGTGCAGAGCACGCCACGCTCCCTGCGTCCACGCCAGGCTTGGTTTTCGCCGCCTACAGACATGACGACAACAGTCGAAGCCGCTGTTTTGCTGCCGCTTTACGGCTGGCCGGAGGACCCAGGCCTCGTCTTCACGGAGCGTCGAGCCGACCTGCGGCGCCACGCCGGCGAGATCTCGTTTCCAGGCGGCCGCCGCGACCCAGGCGACGCCGACCTCAGTGCGACGGCACTGCGCGAGGCCGAGGAGGAGATCGGCCTCGATCCGAACATGGTCGAGATCGCCGAGGAGCTGCCGGCGACCAACACCTTCGTCACCGGCTACCGCATCCACCCTTACGTCGGCCGCATCCCACACCCACGCGAGCTCGACCTGCAGCCGAACCCGGCCGAGGTCGAGACCGTCCTCACCTTCTCACTGGACGTGCTGCGCGAGAGCTACGAGATCCGCCGCCTCGTCCGCCGCGGCGTCCCCATCCACACCCCGACCTACGAGATCGAAGGCCAGCTGATCTGGGGCGCTACCGCTCGGATTTTGGGGGATCTGCTGGCACGGGTCTGAGGCGTCGCAACCAAGCCTGGCAAGGACGCAGGGAGCGTGGCGTGCTCTGCACGCGAGCGACCGAGGACGCCGCCAGGCGCCGGTTACGATGTCTCAGACGGCTGGGGGACGATGCGGATGTATGGACGCGGCTCCTCCCAGCCCTCCGGATAGATCTCCTTCGCCTGGTCGTTGGAGACCGACCCGGCGATGATCACGTCGTCGCCCTGCTGCCACTGGGCCGGGGTTGCCACTTTGTGGTCGGCGGTGAGCTGCAGCGAGTCGATCACGCGCAGGACCTCGTCGAAGTTGCGCCCGGTCGTCATCGGATAGACGAGGATGAGTTTGATCTTCTTGTCGGGGCCGATGACGAAGACGTTGCGCACGGTCTGGTTGTCGACAGGCGTGCGATCCTCGACGTTGCCCGAGACGTCGGCGGGCAACATCCCGTAGAGCCTGGCCACGTTGAAGTCGGTGTCGCTGATGATCGGATAGTTCGGCGCCGTGCCCTGCGTGTCCTCGATGTCCTTGGCCCACTCCTCGTGCCGGTCGAGCGGATCGATCGAGAGCCCGATGATTTTCACGTTGCGCTTTGCGAACTCGGGCTCGATGCTCGCCATGTAGCCGAGCTCGGTCGTGCAAACCGGAGTGAAGTCCTTTGGGTGGGAGAACAGCACCGCCCACGAATCGCCGATCCAGTCGTGGAACTTGATCCGGCCCTCGGTCGTCTCGGCCTCGAAATCGGGTGCTACGTCACCAAGTTGCAGCGCCATCAAACTGCTCCTCTCGGTCTTGCTCGGTATTACGTGAATCCCTATCCGAGTTTAGAGATATCGACTTGCCGGCCAGGTGCAACGTTTTTCGGTCTCCCCAGGACCAGAGCGCGTTGCGCCTCCCGAACGGCGGAGTCAGAGCGCGTTGCACCTACAGGACGGCGGTGGAGATCTCGGCAGGAATGCGCCACCGCTTCGAGGCATCCAGCACGAGGGCCGCACCCCGCGTCAGCGTCGCTTGGTCGACCGAGCCCTCGCCCTCGTAGACGATGCGACGCACCGGCGTTTCGACCAGGCGTTCGAGGAACCGCTCCAGGCGCGGGCCGTGAATCGCCTCGAGATCCTTGGCTGGCCCGGTCGCCGCGCCGAGCAGCCAGTAGACGGTGGTGACGTCACTGACGAGCTCCAGCAGGGTCGCCGGCTGTAGCGGATCGGCCAGTGCCGGCTCGATTCCGGCGGCCTCGATCGCCGCCAGCCCCTGCTCCCGACGGCTGGTCCCGCGTACGGCCCAGCCCTCCTCCAACAGGGCGCTCCCCAGCACGCGCCCGCGGCAGCCGCAGCCGACGATCAGCGCTCGCGCCACGGGTGGCGCCTACAACGCCTCGGAGCCCTTGCGGCGACGCAGCCGCTCCAGCTCCTCTGCGGCGACCTCGTCGCGCAGCTCCTGCTCGTTGCGCTCGGCGGCACCGCGCCGACGGCGCATCTCGTTCTGCGCCTCGAGCATCTGCTGCACGTCGTCGACCTCGTTCTGCACCTCGAGTTCGGGCGAACGGGTCGGCTTCCAGTCGAGCAGTTCGGCGTTGTTGCCGGTGTAGAAGTGCTCGATCAGGAAGAGCACGCCGACGACGAGCATCACCATGCCGACGGTTCCGAGGACGAAGTACACCCGCCAAGGATACGCCGACGCCTGCCGTTCCCTTTAATCCCGAGTCGTGAGCGAGGCCTATCTGATCGACGCGGTGCGGACGCCGATGGGCGCCTATCGAGGTGCGCTGTCGGGCGTGCGCCCCGACGACTTGGCCGCGCACACGATCGCCGCGGCGGTCGAGCGCAGCGGTGTCGATCCCGAGCGGATCACCGACGTCTACCTCGGCGCCGCCAACCAAGCGGGCGAGGACAACCGCGATGTGGCGCGGATGGCGGCGCTACTCGCCGGGCTGCCGCAAAGCGTGCCCGGCGCGACCGTCAACCGCCTCTGCGCCTCCGGCCTGGAGGCGATCAACTGCGCCGCCAGGGCGGTGAAGCTCGACGAGGGCGACTTCTACCTCGCCGGCGGGGTCGAGTCGATGAGCCGCGCGCCATGGGTCGTCGGCAAGCCCGAGCGCGGTCTGCCCCGCGGCGAGCAGACGATGCACGACACGACCCTGGGCTGGCGCTTCGTCAACCCGCGCATGGCCGAGCTGGGCGTCTCGACCGAGACAATGGGCGAGACTGGCGAGAACGTGGCGGAGCGCTACGCGATCAGTCGCGAGGACCAGGACGCCTGGGGCTTGCGCAGCCACCAGCGCGCCGTCGCCGCCCAGGAGGCTGGCTTCTTCGCCGAGGAGATCGTGCCAGTCGAGGCGCCCCGCGGTCGCGAGACGGTCACGGTCGAGACCGACGAGGGGCCGCGGGCCGACGCCTCGTTGGAGAAGATGGCGAAGCTGCGTCCCGCTTTCCGCGATGGTGGCACCGTCACCGCCGGCAACGCCTCGACCCTCAACGACGGCGCCGCCTGCACCCTGGTGGCCTCCGAGGCGGGAGCCGAGCAACTCGGCGCCGAGCCGCTTGCCCGCGTCGTCGCCGTCGGCGTCGCCGGAGTCGACCCCGCCTTCATGGGCATCGGACCCGCCCTTGCGATCCCCCGCGCGCTCGAATCCGCCGGCCTCAGCCTCGATGAGATCGACCTGATCGAGCTCAACGAGGCCTTCGCCTCCCAGGTCATCGCCTGCGCCCGCGAGCTCGGCATCGACGAAGAGAAACTCAACGTCAACGGCGGCGCGATCGCCCTCGGCCACCCGCTTGGCTGCTCCGGCGCCCGCCTCGCCACCACCCTCGTCCGCGAGCTGCGCCGCCGCGGCGGCAAATACGGCATCGCCACCATGTGCGTGGGCGTAGGCCAGGGCCTCGCCACCGTCTTCGAAGCGACCTAGCGCTTCCGGTGCGCCTTATGCGGTCATAGACCGCATAAGGCGCACCGGAGCGGGTGGCTTAGTAGCCTCGCCAGCCGATGGGGAGTGAGCTGAGAGAGCTGGCTAGCGTCGACGGGCGGATCACGCCCACCGCTGAGGCGGTCGTGCCGCTAAAGGACGACGGGCTTTACCGCGGCGACGGCGCCTTCGAGGTGATCCGGCTCTACGAGGGCAGGCCATTCGCGCTCGTCGATCACCTCGACCGGCTGCAGCGCTCGGCCGCCGCGATCGAGCTCGAGTTCGACCGCTCCGCGCTCGAGAAGGAGATCGAGGCGCTGCTCAGCGAGCTGGGCGACGCCGACGGGCAGCTGCGGCTGATCGTCACCCGCGGCGGCCGTCGCCTGGCGATGACCGAGCCGATCCCCGCCCACGCAGAGACCGTGAGCATCGCCACCGTCACCTACAGCCCGACCATCATCCTCAACGGGGTCAAGTCACTCTCCTACGCCGCCAACATGCAGTCGACCCGCCTCGCCAAGGCGCAGGGGGCCGATGAGGCGGTGCTGGTCCAGCCCGACGGCATCGTGCTCGAGCCGCCGACTTCCGCGATCTTCTGGGTCTCGCCGCAGGGCGCCCTGCGCACGCCGGCGCTCGACAACGGCGTGCTCGAGTCGATCACTCGCGACCGACTGGTCAAGGCACTCGACGTCGAGGAGGGCGCCTGGCCGGTGGCCGACCTGCGCGCCGCCCAGGAGGCCTTCCTCGCCTCAACCACCCGCGAGATTCAGGCGGTGTCCGCGATCGACGGCGCCGAGCTGCCAGCGGCACCGGGTCCCCGCACACAAGAGGCCCAGGAAGCGTTCAAGGTAATTCTGGGCCGAGAACTTCCATGACAACACACGAACTGCATCAAATTCTCTACCTGCCAGACCGAGAATTTGATGCAGTTCGGCCGGAACCGAGAAAGCAAGGGGTGAGATGGACTTTCAGTTGACCGACGAGCAGCGCTTGATCTCCGAAACAGCGCGAGAATTTGCCGATAAGGAGATCACGCCGCGGGTCAAAGAGAACGACCGCGCCGCCCGCTTCGACCGCGAGCTGGCCAGCAAGCTGGGCGAGGTCGGTTACCTCGGCGCGCCGGTGGCGGAGGAGTACGGCGGCCGCGGCCTCGACTACCTCGGCTACGGGCTGATCGTCGAACAGGTCGGCCGCGCCGACTCTTCCGCCCGCACCGTCGTCTCGGTGCAAACCTCGCTGGTCGCCGGCTCGATCGAGAAGTGGGGCACGGAGGAGCAGAAGCAGAAGTGGCTGCCACGACTCTGCTCGGGCGAGGCACTCGGCTGCTTCGGCCTGACCGAGCCCGACACCGGCTCCGACGCCGCCAACCTGCGCACCCGCGCGACCAAGACCGACGGCGGTTGGTCGATCAGCGGCCAGAAGATGTGGATCTCGCTCGCCAACTTCTCCGAGGTGGCCCTGATCTTCGCCCAGACCAACCACGAGAAGAAGCACAAGGGCCTCGCCTGCTTCCTCGTCCCCTGCGACAGCGAGGGATTCACCACCCAGGAGATCCACGGCAAGCTCGGCCTGCGCTCCTCCGACACCGGCGAGATCGCGCTCGACTCTGTCGAGGTCGGCGAGGACGCGATGCTCGGCGAGATCGGCGACGGCTTCAAGGTCGCGATGAGCGCCCTCGACAACGGCCGCTACAGCGTTGCCGCCGGCTGCGTTGGCATCTGCGAAGGCTGCGTCGAAGCCTCGGTTGCCTACGCCAAGG
>JBKPOV010000041.1:0-2067 GCA_046733315.1 Actinomycetota bacterium | reverse complement strand
GTCGCTTTAGCGCCGGGCGATCCACCCAAACCACTCACGCGCGGCCCCTCCCTTGCTTTTTGGGTGGTGCGCCCGGCTCTCCCTCACCCACCACCTAATCCAGCTTCAACTCCTTGAGCTTCGCCCACCGAGGGTCCGGCTCCGTCTCGTGCTCGTGGTCCGCGGGGTCAGCGTCGTTGAGCGACTCACCGCAGACCGGGCAGAGGCCAGCGCAGTCGGGACGGCAGTGGAACTGGGCCGGGATCGCGAGGACGGCCGCGTCGTGGGCCCAGCGCCCCAGGTCGAGCAGATCGTCGCTGACATAGGGACTGAGCAGCTCCTCATCGTCGGTGTTTTCCTGGGCAACCTCGCGAGCATCGACCTCCGCCTCCAGCACGGCGCCGTCCAGGCAGCGCATGCAGGGCCCTTCGATGCGGACCGGGAAGCGCAGGCGGAAGGCGTAGCCACCGCTGGGCCGGGAGACGTCAAGACGGACCGGAACCGAGTCGGGCGAGACGTACGCCTGGCCCGCCAGTTCCAAGGGCTCCAGTTGCACCGGCTCTTCAAGTCGCCGCCCCTCGCCATGGGAGAGCGACAGGCGGGCGAGATCGATGATCGTTGACGCTTGGGGCATGGAACGCTCCTCCGCTTCAGCCGGGCTTACGATGGCAGCCTCTGACGAGATTACGGAATGGGTCAATTCGACTGGACACCCGAGATCTACCTGGAGCGGATCCGCACGCAGATCCCGCGCTATGACGAGCTGCAGGAAGAGGCAATCGCGGCGGTCCCCTTTGCGCCCGAGCGCGTGCTCGAGCTTGGCATGGGCACCGGTGAGACAACCCGCCGCCTGATCGAGGCTTTTCCCGACGCCTGGGTGATCGGCCTCGACTCCAGCCCGGACATGGTCTTCCGCGCTCGCCAGTCCTACGACGACGTCCAACTAGCCCGCATGGAGGACCCCCTCCCCGACGGCCCCTGGGACCTGGTCATAGCCGTCCTCTCTCTCAACCAGCTGACCGACGACCAGCTCCAAGCGCTCTGCCGCCGAGTAAGCGAGCAATCCCGCTCCTTCGTAGTAGGCGACACCTTCAAGCCCGAGAAGCTCCGGGCCCTACTCGACTACTCGGGCGGTCGAATCACCTGGCAGGCAGAGGATCTCGCCGTAGTAGCAGCGACGTTCTGAGTGAGGGGAGGGTGACCCCTCCTCAAAACACTCAAGCGCGAAGCGCGTTTTGAGGAGGGGTCACCCTCCCCTCCACCGCTACTCCTGCTGATCGAGATCCGGCACCGGCTGCTGCTCTTCGTCCCTGCCAGCCAGTCGATCCCGCCCCCGCTGCACAGCAGCAAGGAACTTCTGAAGGTTGACCTCAAGCGTGTTGAGGATCTCGTCCGCGTAGTCCTCGGCGCCCAAACGGATCTCCCGCTCGCGCGCCCGCGCGTCCTCGACGATCTCATCGGCGGCCCGCTCGGCCTGCTTGGTGACCTCCTCGTCGGAGATCAGGCGGGCTTGCTGCTCGCGCGCCTCGCGGACGATCCGCTCCGCCTCGCGCTTGGCCTCGGCCAGCATCTCCTGGCGCTCCTTGACGATCCAGCGCGCCTGCTTGATCTCCTCGGGGATCGTCGCCCGCATCTGGTCGAGGAGGTCGTAGATCTCCTCGCGGTCGACACGAACCTGGTCGGTGAGCGGCACCGGCCGGGCGTTGTGAACCACATCGTCGAGCTTGTCTATGAGAACGAGAACGTCCATCAGGAGGTCGTAAGCCTACGTGTCGGGGGCATCTTCGGTGAAGAACCGTTTATTTCCTCGGCTTTTTGCAAGCTCTCGCCCACTCGCGCCGCGCCGAAAAGCCTACCTGTCGCCCAGGCGTCGTGTCATCGCGGCGGCAACGGGGCCGGGAACGAGGTCGGATACGTCGCCGTCGAAGGTGGCCATTTCCTTCACCCCAGTCGAGGAAAGGAAGCTGTACTGCGGCGAGGCGATCATGTAGATGCTCTCGATCCCGGGGTCGAGCTTGCGGTTGAGCTGGGCCATCTCGAACTCGTACTCGAAGTCGGAGATCGCCCGCAGGCCCTTGACGATCGCCC
>JBKPOV010000040.1:0-6065 GCA_046733315.1 Actinomycetota bacterium | reverse complement strand
AACCAGCGCCCGAGCCGCTGCGGCGTCAGGACGTCGGTGCGGGGGCGGGCGAGGCGGGTGAAGGTGTCGCGGAAGCTCTGGCTGGCTTCGGGGTCGGCGGCGATGCCGGCGAAGATCGGGCGGGTGGTGTCGGGGCGGGGGAGACGGCTGTAGTCGAATGACCACTCGTAGTGCTCGCGGGCGCGCTCGTCGCGCCAGGATTCGTAGCCGGAGAGGTCTTCTCCGGGGTCGGTGAGCGCCGCGGCGACGTGGAGCGCCTGCTCGATCGCGTCGGAGATGCCCTGCGCGGTGGCGGGGTGCTTGAAGTGGCCGGCGTCGCCGATCAGGGCCCAGCCGGGGCCGGCGGCCTGGCGGAAGAAGCCGCGCAGCATCGTCTCCGGTGCGACGCGGATCGGGGAGATCTGCTCGGCCCCGTCGAGGACGCCCGGGTCGAACCACTCGAACTGATCCAGGCTCGAGCTGAAGAGGCGCTGGCGCTGCTCGGCATTGCCGCGCGTCAGCTCCGGCGGCACGCCGAGTATCAGGATCGAGATGTCGTCCTCGCACTGGCCCCAGCTCAGCGAGGCCGATTCGAGCGCCTCGACCCGGAAGTGGTCGCTCTCGGGAAGGCCGCGCCAGTAGGCGAGCATGATCCCGACCTCGCCCGCTACCGGGCGCTGCTTCTCGAGCCCGAGCAGGCCGGCCACGGTCGAGGCGCGGCCGTCGGCGCCCAGCACCCAACGCGCCTCGATCTGGTCGCCGCCCTCCAGCACCACTCCGCGGACCGGGTCCTCGGCGGTGCCGGCGCCGAGCAGGCCGGTGAGCTTCTCGCCGAAGCGGGTCTCGGCGCCCGCGGCTACCGCGACGTCGAGCAGCGCCTGGTCGAGCACCGGCCGCGTCACGCCACACATGCGGTCGAAGCCATCGACCGGCGTGAACGGTCCGCTCACCTCCTCGCCGAGCACGCGCACCGCGTAGTGGACCGGGTTGAGGCGGTGCCGCGCTTCTATCCGGCCCAATGCGCCCAGCTCCCGCAGGCGGGAGAGCGTGTTCGGGAAGAGGTAATGGGTGGAGAGCGTGTCCGCCGGCGGCGGTTCGCGATCGACGAGCAGCACCGACCAGCCGCGCTCGGCCAGGCGGGCCGCCAGCGGCGAGCCGGCGCAGCGGGCGCCGACGATCACCGCGTCGTAGCCCGACCGTCCGGCGCTACTCACGACCGCCTCCGTCCGACCGCGAGCAGGTACTCCTTCTCAAAGCGGGCATCCTCGGCGCTGCCCAGGTTCCACTCCTCGCAGAAGCTGCTCAGCGCCTCGTCGAACTCCTGCTCGCGACCCTCTCGCTGGGCGTTCGCCCGCGCCGCGATCGTCGGCCCGTAGCGCTGCTTGAAGTGTTCGCCGTAGTCATCCGGGCGCTCGAAGGCGGTGATCTCGAGCGTCTCGCGCTCCAGCCGCCCGAACTCGACCCGGTCGCCGAACAGCTCGCGCAGGTGCTCCTCGCTGCCCCAGAGCGGCGGCGGCTGCGCACCCGGCGGCGGCGTCGGCATGAAGGGGCCCATCGTGCGGAAGAGGGCGCCGAGCATCCCCTCCGGCGTCCAGCTCAGCAGGCCGATCGTGCCGCCCGGGCGGCAGACCCGCACGAGCTCGTCGGCAGCGGCCTGGTGGTGAGGAGCGAACATCACCCCGATCGAGGAGATGACGGCGTCGAAGCCGGCGTCCGCGAACGGCAGGTCCTCGGCGTCGGCGGCGGTCCACTCGAGCTCCACGCCCTCGGCCCCGGCGCGGGCGCGGCCGGCCTCGAACAGCTCCGGCGTCAGGTCGCTTGCCACGACCGTTGCTCCCCGGGCGGCTGCCGGAATCGCCGCGTTGCCGGTCCCGGCGGCGACGTCGAGGACGCGCGTGCCGGGGCCGATCCCAGCTGCCTCGACCAGGCGCGGCCCAAGCGGCAGCAGGAAGGTCTCGACCATCGAGGGGTAGTCGCCCGACGCCCACATCGCCCGGTGGCGGGCCTTGAGCTCGCTGTTCGCCCCATTCGTCTTCTCGGCAACGTCGTTCACTGGATCTCCTTCGCTCGTGTGCTGTTGAAGACGGTCTACGCCGCGGCGGGGAGGGATTCAACTTCAAGATCTGCAGTTGGGCACGTACACTCGGAGCGAGGGTCATGCCAGAGAGCTACGGACAGTTCTGCCCGGTCGCGCAGGCGGCAGAGGTTCTGACCGAGCGCTGGACGCTGCTCGTCGTCCGCGAGCTGCTGATGGGGAGCACCCGCTTCAACGAGATCCAGCGCGGTGTCCCGCGCATGTCCTCGTCCCTCCTCAGCAAGCGCCTGCGGGAGCTGGAGCGCGCCGGGTTGATCACCAAGCACCCGTTGAGCGGAGAGCGTGGCCACGAATATCGGTTGACTCCGGCCGGCGAGGCGCTCGGGCCGCTTGTCGTTTCGCTTGGGACTTGGAGCCGGGACCACCTGAAGCGGGAGATAACCGCCGAGGAGGCCGACCCGGCGCTGCTGATGTGGGACATGGGACGGAGCCTTCGCCTCGACCGCCTCCCGGCCGACCGAGTCGTGACCTTCTTTCGCTATCGCGACGCCGAGGACGGCAAGCGGGCCTGGTGGCTGGTGGCGCAGGGATCGGGCACCGACGTCTGCTTCTCGGACCCCGGCTTCTCGATCGACCTGCAGGTCGACGCCGAGGCACGGGCGATGGCCGAGGTATGGGTCGGCCAGCTCGAGCTCGGTGCGGCGATGCGCTCCGGTCGGGTGCGGATCACGGGACCGGAGCACCTGGTGCGCAGCGTCCCGGACTGGCTGGGGCTGAGCTCTTTCGCCTATCCGGACCCGGCGGCCGTACTGGCCGAACGAAGCTGATCCTTCATGAGCGGCGCTCCTCGCGGAACATCTTGAGTGCGTGGGCGCCGGCCGGATGTGCTCGCAGTTCACGGACCGTGGCGGCCATCGCTGCCGGCAGCTCGTCGGGCTGGGGTAGCGGCACGCCGTACTCGGGGGGCATCAGCATCGGCGCCGCCAGCGAGGCAAACGCCAGGTCGGCGGCGCTGAAGCGCTCGCCGCAGAGGTAGGGCCGCCCGTCCCCCAATCGCTCGGCGACATCGTCGAAGGTCGCTCGCACCTCAGCCTCGGACCGCGCCGCGGTCGCCTGGGTGATGTCGAAATAGCGGTCGATTATCCGCGCAGCAAACGGATAAGCGAAGGGCAGGGCGCGGCGCTGCCAGACGGGCACGCCCGTGCAGCCATAGGCGATCGCGATGTCGTGGCGCCCCCGCAAAGCGTCGTACATCCAGCGGCGCCCCTCCGGCCCGAGGCGGGCGTCGAAGTCCTGGTGCAGTGCCCGCACCTCTGTCGCCACAGCGGGGTCGTCGGGGAACAGGCGGCGATCTGGCGGCGCCTCTGCGCTTGCCGCCTCGACGATCTCCGCCGAGTCGGTAAAGACGCGATCTCCCCAGATCAGCACGGGTGCGGTTTTCTTTCCACCCGCACGTTTGACGGGAATCCAGTGGAGCACTTGCAGGTGTGCTCGCTCCTGATATCTGACGCGCGCCCGGTCGAGCGCCCAGCGAGCCTTCTCGCAGTAATGACTGATCGGAATCGTGATCAAAACCGGGATCTCGCTCATCGCAACAGTGTGCTCTATTCAGAGTTTTTGGACCGAGTGATGCAAATACCTATAAAGTGCTCGCCGTCAAATCGATCAAGGGAGTAGACGAATCGTGATTTCTCGTCAAAGACTTGCTTTGCTTTGCATCGGCGCAGCGCTGGTGGTCTCATCATTCGGTCCGGCTGGAGCTGAGGCGGTTGTGGCGGGCAAGATCGAAGGGAAAGCGGTCGACGCTGTCACCAAAGTGGGGATCGAAGACGTCGAAGTCTGCGCGGTCGAACCGTTCGAATTTGAATTCGTCGCCTGCGATCTGACCGGTGCGGATGGGAAATACGCCCTCGAAGGCCTCGCGAACGGAAGCTACGTGGTCGAATTCTGGGCGCCCTATCTCGGTTACATCAGGCAGTACTTCGACGGCAGAACTTCGTTTGAAGACGCAGACGAAGTGACGATCGCCGCTGGCGGCACTGTCTCGAACGTCGATGCGGAACTAGAACAGGGCGGCGAGATCGAGGGGCGGGTCACCGACGCCGCCAGTGGTGCCGGCATCGAGGAAGCCGAAGTCTGCGCCTACTCGCTGAGCGCGTTCGGCGGCTGTGCGCTTACCGACGTGTCTGGCGACTACACGCTCGCCGGCGTCCCGACCGGCTCCTACGTGGTGGAATTCTGGGCAGAATTCCTCGGCTACGAAACGCGCTACTACGACGAAGTCACGAGCTTTGAAGCTGCCGACCCGGTCGCCGTTTTCGCTGCAAACACGACTGCCGGCATCGATGCACGACTGAGCAAACCGGCCTTCCGTGTGGATCTTCCCCCTCCTTCGTCCGGAGCGCCGGCCCCATTGCCACCAACGCCGGCGCCGGTGGTGGCCAATCCGAAACCGAAGCCCCACTGTAAGAAAGGCTTCAAGCGCGTCAAACGGCACGGGCGCATCATCTGCGTGAAGAAACACAGAAGGAAAAACCGTCACTGAGGACTCGCGGGGCTTAGCGAGGAGGGCCCGTGGATGATCAGAGCGGCGACTTGGAGCGGGCCTTCTTGCCCTTCGAGTGGCTCTTGTCGGCGGCCCGTTGCGAGGTCCCGAACGATTTCGACAGCAGGCGTCCGATCGGGCCGGGCGCCTTGGAGCCGGCGCGCTGACCCGTGGAGAATCCCTTGTCGGTCGCGCGGCGGGCGTGGTCGGAAAAGCGGGGGAGAAGAAAGCCCAGGATTGCCAAGAGGACGCAGATCGCGACGATTGCTCCGATCAGCATGGGTGACTGCCTTTCTCGAAGTTCATTTTTGTAGGTCCTCCTCGATGCTTTCGGCTTTGCGGCCGTGCAGGCGGGCGTGCTCGCGCTCGCGTGACGTCCGCGCGGCGGCCTGCTCGGACTCCTCGGCCAGCTGGTCCGCTCGTTCACGGTGCTCCTGCGCTATGCGCGCGTGTTCCTCGGCGGTCTGCGCCTGCTCGGCCGCCTCCGCCTGCTTGGCCTCCTGCTGCTCGGAATAGGTCCCGGCCTTGGAGGCATGAGCCTGGGCCTCGTCGCGGTGGGCATCTGCCTGCTGGGCCAGCCTTTCTCGCTCCAGTTGGCGACGAGCTTGGGCACGGCGCGCGATCACGATTGCCGCTGCGATCAAGGCCAGGACCGCCACCACGAGCACCACGATCAGAACGGTCGACATCGAGCTCCCCTCGGCTTTGGATCAGTTCCTCTTACCGGATGGCGGGTACCCGAGTTGATGCCCGAGAAACCTACGGCGATGACAGTGATACGGCCTGACGGGCGTCGCCGCAACGCGTTTCAACAGACGGAAAGGCAACGCTAAAGGGGGACCGATGCGACGCTTTGGAATTGCGACAACGGTGGCGCTGGGACTCGCTCTCGCCTTTGCGGGGGTGGGCGCGTCGGCGGCGGCTGGTGCGGCCGACCTGGCTATCACCAAGACCGACAGCCCCGATCCGGTCGCTGTCGGAACTGCGCTCACCTACACGATCCAGGTACGGAACCTCGGACCGGACGTCGCAACAGGGGTGACGGTCACCGATCAGCTGCCAAAAGGGGTCGACTTCGTCTCCGCCGTTGCGAGCAACGGCAACTGCGCGCGCAAGGGCAGGAAAGTCACTTGTGCCCTGGGCCAGATCGGCGTACCCGCAGTCGACTATTCCGTCCCTCCGACGGTGACGCTCACGGTCATCCCTCGCCAGACAGGCGTGCTCAGCAATACCGCCTCGGTAAAGGGAGGTCAGAAAGATCCGGTCGCCTCTAACAACAAAGCGACGGCGACGACGACCGTTACCGGCCCCCCGCCCACCTGTCGGGGCGTGGTCGCCTCGATCACCGGCACCGCGGGCAATGACGCACTCGTCGGCACCCCCGGCCCCGACGTCATCGTCACCTTCCAGGGCAACGACACGATTGTCGCGCTCGGCGGCCGCGATCTGATCTGCGCCGGGAGCGGTAGCGACTACGTCGGAGCGGGCTCCGCGGCAGACCGAGTC
>JBKPOV010000039.1:0-17957 GCA_046733315.1 Actinomycetota bacterium | reverse complement strand
GTGCAGGACGTGCGGGGCCAGGCCTTCGACACCCTTGGCATCGAGCGCCTTGCGCTGGCGCACACCAAAGCGGTGCTGCTCGTCGACCACGGAAAGTCCGAGGCGGGCAAAGCGGACGTCGGGCTCGATCAGCGCGTGGGTGCCGACGACCAGACCGAGCTCGCCCGTGGCGAGCCGCTCCAGGGCTTCCCTGCGCCGGGCCGCCGGCGTCGCCCCGGTGAGCAGCGCGAATGGCGTCGCCTCTTCAGCGAGCAGCCTGCCCAGCGTCACTGCGTGCTGCTCGGCCAGGGTCTCGGTCGGCGCCATCAGCACCGCCTGGAAGCCGGCTTCGAGCGCGCGCAGCATCGAGTAGAGCGCGACGACGGTCTTGCCCGAGCCGACCTCACCCATCAGCAGCCGCTGCATCGGCTCTCCCGAGTCGAGATCGGCGTCGATCTCGTCGAATGCCTTCAGCTGATCCCGCGTCGGCTCGAACGGCAGTGACTCGATCCAGCGGCCCACCCTCTCCCCCGGCTTTCCGAGCTTCGGAGCCGACCGCGCCACCCGATGCGCACGCTTACGTGTCGCCAATATCGCCTGGTACAGAAACAGCTCTTCGAACCGCAACCGCTCCCTGGCGATCTCGACTTCCTCAACCGTCTCGGGGAAATGCACGGCCTTGATCGCGTCGGCCGCTCCCGCGAGCCGGTGCCGCACACGCAGCTGCGCTGGCAACGGCTCCAGCACATTCCCCACCGATCGGATCGCCTGCTCCATCCACTGCCGCAGCCGCTGGGGCTTCAATCCCTCGGTCCCGGGATGCACCGGGACCAGTGCGGCCTCTCCCGTGGGTGGCGTAGGGGGAGGGGGGTCGAGGACAGCCCGTGGACTGCCCGCAGTGCCCCCCTCCCCCTGCGACAGGACCCGCGGGCCCGCAGCAATGAACTCGTATTCCGACACCCTGAAACCTCGTTTGTCAGCCGTACCGGTCAGCAGCAGCTGTGTCCCTTCGGTCAATTTCTGGGCCAACCAGGGCTGGTTGAACCAGGTCGCGCGCACGCTGCCGCTGTCGTCGCCGACTTTGACGCTGAGGATGCTGAGCCCGCGGCGGCGAAAGGGACGGGGTGCGTTGCCGAGCACCTCGATGAGGATCGTCGCCTGGGTTTTCTGCTCCAAGCTTGAAATGGGAACAATCGTGCGGTCGCGGTGCCGGTGGGGAAACCGCATCAGGAGGTCGCCCACGGTAGTCACACCGGCTTCAGCGGCGGCTTCGGCCGTTTTAGGTCCCACTCCCTCCAGCGCCTGCAACGAGACGTCAAGGACGCTCGGCCGCGGCCAGTGAACTGGGGCGTCGCGCAGCTGCGAAGGGGTTGGTTCAGAGCTGCCGGCGAACGAGCGCACTACTGGGCCGCGAGCAGCCACCACCAGCTTGGCTGACCACCCTCGTGAGTCTCGATCTCCACCCCGTCGGGGACGTGCGGGTCCAGCTCCCCAAGGGAGATCGGGGCGCCCTCGCCGCTGATCACGGTGACGATCTCAACGTCCTCGGCGAGCTTCTCCACGGTTGCTGCGAAGGTGGTCCCGGCGCCGCCCCAAGCGACGATCTCCCCTTCGACGAAGCCAACGGCGTCGCCCTTGCGGAAGCGGCCCTGCGGATCGTTGCGTGCCGCGGGGGCGACTCCACCGTCGGTGATCGAGGCCAGCGCCTCCTGCAGCCGCTCCGCGTTGTCCGCCGCCGTGGCCTCCGAGTCGAGCTCGACCAGGGTCAGCAGGCTTTTTTGCAGCGAGGTGGCGGCAACCACCCGCGCCGGCTTCTCGGAAAGCTCGCAGGCGCGCTCGGCGGCCATCACCACGTTGGAGGAGCTGGGGAAGACGAGGACTTCTTCGGCGGGCACCTCGTGGATGCCGGCGAGCAGCTCATAGGTCGAAGGATTGAGGGTCTCTCCACCATGGACGACGTGAGCGCCGAGCTCCGCGAACAGCTGCTCCAGGCCATCGCCGGCGGCGACGGCGAGCGCACCGCTGCGTCCCTCCTCCAGCCGGGCGCGGCGGGCGGCGATCTGCTCGCGCATGTCGGCGACGTCGAGATTGGTAACCGAACCGGCATCGTCGAATAGTGCGACCGCGGCCTCTGGATCGTCGGTGTGGACGTGGACCTTCAGGGTCACCTCGTCGCCGACAACCAGCACCGAGTCGCCGAGTCCCTCCAGGCGGGGCAGGAAGTCGCGGCTGCTCAGCCCGGAACCGGAGACGATGAAGTTGGTGCAGTAGCGATAGCGACTGTCCTCGTGGTGGGGCTGGCTCAGCCGCGGCGCCTCGTGGTGGGAGATCTCCGGCAATGAAGCCCCGTCGCCACGCAGCCCAGCAACCACCCCGGCGAGGATCAGCACCAGGCCGTAGCCGCCGGCATCGACTACGCCCGAATCGCGCAGTACCTCGAGCTGCTCGGGCGTGCGTTCGACCGCCCGCTGGCCATCTTCGATTGCCCGCTCCAGCACCTCGGCCAGGACGGAATCCTGGAGCTCGTCCGGAACGCCCTGTTCGAGCCGCTGCTTCTCGGCGTCGAGGTGAGCGAGCTGACGGGCGATCGAGTGGGCCATCTCGCGGAAGACGGTCAGCATCGTCCCCTCGGCCGGCTCGCGCACCGAGTCATAGGCGGCGTCGGCGGCGCTGGCGAAGGCGGAGGCGACGAGGACCGGGTCGATCAGCTCTCCCGGCCGGCTCGCAAGCTCCTCGGCGGCGCCGCGGACAATCTGGCTGAGGATGACGCCGGAGTTGCCGCGGGCGCCCATCAGGGCAGCTCTGGCCAGTGCCTGGACCAGCTGGGTGCGACCGACCTCGTCGACCTCGAGCCCGTCGAGGCGGTCGAGCTCCTCCATCACGGCCCGCATCGTCATCGCCATGTTGTCGCCGGTGTCGCCATCGGCGACAGGGAAGACGTTGAGGTCGTTGACCTCCTGGCGACGTGCCTCCAGATGAGCGTAGGCGGAGCTGATCACGCGCCGGAAGCGCACGATGCTGGGATCGGGCATCGACCGAAATCTAACTGCCGAGCTGGAAGACGCGAACTGCATCGAAGCCCTGGCCTACTGGATCGCGAATTTGATGCAGTTTGGACAAGAGGTCCCGGGGTCGAGTTCGCTACGGTGCGACGCCGATGAGACGCTTCGCCACCTGGTGCACCGGGCACCGCAAGACCGTCATCCTCAGCTGGATCGTCGCCCTGATCGGCATCGGAATGATCTCCGGTTCGGTCGGCTCCGACTTCACCGAAGAATTCAAGCTGCCCTCCTCCGATTCCCAGGAAGCCTTCGACCTGCTGGAAGACAGGTTTCCACAGCAGGCGGGGGTCACCGCGGAAATCGTCTACAAGGCCGCGGCCGGAGCGGACTCGCCGGCGGTGAGGAAGAAGATGGAGGGCGTCTTCGGCGAGGCGGCCAAGCTGCCGCACGTCAGCGAAGTGGCCAGCCCCTACGTTTCCGGCGGCGCTGCGGCGGTCAGCAAAGACGGCGAAATCGCTTACGCCACGGTCCAGTACGACGTCACCACGGACAAGCTCGAAAAAGACGACATCAAGAAGCTGGTCGCAATCGGCCAGGGCGCCTCGGGCGAGGGCCTGCAGGTCGAGGTCGGCGGGGCGCCGGTCGAGGAAGTCCGCTCCGAAGAAGAAGGCGACTCCTCCTTTGCGATCGGCCTGCTCGCCGCGATCATCATCCTGCTGCTGACCTTCGGCTCGGTGGTGGCGATGGGCCTGCCGCTGCTCACCGCCCTCTTCGCCCTCGGCGTAGGCCTCAGCCTGGTGACACTCGGCACCCACATCTTCGACACCGCCGAGTTCGCCCCGCAGCTGGCGGCGATGATCGGCCTCGGCGTCGGGATCGACTACGCGCTCTTCATCCTCACCCGTTTCCGCAACGGGCTCGACGAGGGGCTGGAGTCACGCGAGGCGGCGATCGCCGCCGTGGACACCGCGGGGCGCGCGGTTCTCTTTGCCGGCATCACGGTGATCATCTCGCTGATGGGAATGCTGCTGCTCGGCATCAATTTCCTCTACGGAGTGGCGATGGCGGCGGCGGTGGCGGTGTTGTTCACGATGATCGCGGCGCTGACCCTGCTGCCGGCGCTGCTGACGATCGCCGGCAGGCGAGTTGACAAGCTGCGCATTCCGGGCCTCGGCAAGCGCGAGCCCTCGACCGCCGAGGACACCCGCTGGTTTCGCTGGAGCCGCGAGATCCAGCGACGGCCGGTGGCCGCCGCGATCCTCTCCGGCGCCCTGCTGTTGCTGCTCTGCATTCCCACCCTCTCGCTGCGACTCGGCTCCAACGACGCCGGCACCGACCCTGCGGGTTCGAGCACGCGCGAAGCCTACGACCTGCTCGCCGAGGGCTTCGGGCCCGGCTTCAACGGGCCTTTCGCGATGGTCGCGGCGCTGCCCGAGAAGGGCGAAGACGAAGCACTGGTCATCCTGCGCAAGACGCTGGAGAACGAAAAAGGCGTGGCGAAGGTCACCTCGATCACGCTCAACCCCGCCAAGGACACGGGCGTCTTCCAGCTCTACCCGACGACCTCGCCGCAAAGCGAGGAGACGACCGCGCTGCTCGACCATATCCGCGACGATGTGCTGCCTCCGATCGCCGAGCAGACCGGCGCGCAGCTCCACGTCGGCGGCATCACCGCGATCTTCGAGGACTTCGGCGACGCGATCTCCGAGAAGCTGCCGCTCTTCATCGGCGTCGTCGTGCTGCTCTCGGCGCTGCTGCTGATGACCGTCTTCCGCTCGGTGGTGGTGCCGCTGAAGGCGATCGTGATGAACCTGCTCAGCATCGGCGCCGCCTTCGGCCTGATCGTCGCCGTCTTCCAGTGGGGTTGGGGCGCCAGCCTCATCGGCGTCGACGGCACCGGGCCGATCATCTCCTTCTTTCCGATCTTCCTCTTCTCGATCGTCTTCGGGCTCTCGATGGACTACGAGGTCTTCTTGATGTCGCGCATCCACGAGGAGTGGGAACACAATCGCGACGCCAGCCTCGCCGTCACCCGCGGCCTCGCCCTCACCGGCCGGGTGATCACCGCGGCCGCGGCGATCATGATCACCGTCTTCGCCTCCTTCATGATCGGCGACGACCGCATCATCAAACTCTTCGGCCTCGGCCTCGCCGCCGCCGTCTTCATCGACGCCGTAATCATCCGCTCGGTCCTCGTCCCCGCCCTGATGCAGCTCTTCGGCAAGAGCGCCTGGTGGCTCCCCGCCTGGATGGACGGCATCCTGCCCCGCCTGCACGTCGAGCCCGCCGAGGGCGACCCAGCACCCACCGGCGAGCATCCTGTGGTCGCGCCGGCTACTGACTGAGCCGATTCGGGTCAGGGGGAGCTTCGCCTGCGAGGAGCGCTTCGTGACGAGGAGTCTGGAGTCAGGCGGCCTTCGTAACCTTGTTGGCCTTGAGGCACCGCGTGCAGACGTAGGTCCGCAGCTTGCTGCCGTTCTCGACGATCCGCACCTTCTGCAGGTTCGGATCGAAGCGCCGCTTGGTGGCGACCATCGAGTGGCTGCGGGACTGGCCGAACGCCGGTCCCTTGCCGCAGCTGTGGCATACCTTGGCCATCGGGTCGAGGATGGTACAGGTCGTCGCTAGCGGTCGCGGACTTGCCAGCGGTAGGGGTTGACGTCTTGTTTGAGCAGGGCCATGCGGGCGACGGTGAGGGCGGCGTTGCGGCCTTGGTCGCGCTTGCCGCCACCGGCGCGGGCGAGGGCCTGCTCCATCGTGTCGCAGGTGATCACGCCGAAGGCGCAGGGCACCCCTGTCTCCAGTTGCACGTCCTGAATGCCGCGGGCCGCCTCGGCGCAGACGAAGTCGTAGTGGTCGGTCTCGCCGCGGATGACGACGCCGAGGCAGGCGACGCCGGCGAAGCGGCCGCTGGTGGCGTGCAGCTTGGCGGCGAAAGGGAGCTCGTAAGCACCCGGGACCGAGACCTCGCTGATGAACTGGGTCCGCACGCCGGCCAGCTCGAAGCCTTCGCGGGCGCCGCTGAGCAGGCGTTCGGCGAGGTCCTCGTAGAAGCGGCCGACGCAGACCGCGAACTCGCGGCCGTCGAGCGCCATCCGCTCTTTCGCGCTGAAGCGCTCGAGGAAGGCCGTGGACTCAGCCATTCGCGGTGCCGTCCCCCGCGGCGGCGTCGCGTTCGTCCTCGTCGCGGATCATCTCCTCGTCGAAGGCGAGGCCCTGGTGGTGGAGCGAGTGGCCCATCTTGTCGCGCTTGGCGCGTAGGTAGGCCTCGTTGTGGGCGTTGGGCGAGGACTCGATCGGCACCTGCTCTGAGACCGAGAGGCCGTAGCCCTCGAGGCCGACGATCTTCTTCGGGTTGTTGGTGAGGATGCGGATGCTGGTCAGACCGAGGTCGCCGAGGATCTGGGCGCCGATCCCGTAGTCGCGCAGGTCGGCGGGAAGGCCCAGCTTGAGGTTGGCCTCGACGGTATCGGCGCCCTCCTCCTGCAGCTTGTAGGCCTTGAGCTTGTTGAGCAGGCCGATCCCGCGTCCCTCCTGGGAGAGGTAGAGGAGGACGCCGCGGCCCTCCTGCTCGATCTGGGTCAGCGCCGCGACCAGCTGCTCGCCGCAATCGCAGCGCATGCTGTGGAAGACGTCGCCGGTGAGGCACTCGCTGTGGACGCGGACGAGCACGTCCTCGGCCCCGTCAACCTCGCCCTTGACCATCGCCACGTGGTGCTTGTCGTCGACCAGCGAGCGGTAGCCGACCGCGGTGAAGTCGCCGAACTCGGTCGGCAGGGCGGTAGAGACGACGCGCTCGACCAACTTCTCCTCGGTGCGGCGCCGGTAGGCGATCAGGTCGGCAACGGTGATCATCTTCAGCCCGTGGCGCTGGCAGTAGGGGATCAGGTCGGGAACGCGGGCCATCGTGCCGTCGTCGTTCATCACCTCGCAGATCACCCCGGCCGGCGTAAGACCGGCGAGGCGGGCAAGGTCGACGCTGGCCTCGGTGTGGCCAGTGCGCTCGAGCACGCCGCCCTCCTTGGCGCGCAGCGGGAACATGTGGCCGGGGACGACGATCTCGCTCGGCCCGGAGCTGGGATCGATTGCGACCTGGATCGTGTGGGCGCGATCGTGGGCGGAGATGCCGGTGCTGACCCCGCCCGCGGCCTCGATCGTCACCGTAAAGGCTGTCTGCAGCGGCGCCTCGTTCTTGGCCGCCATCAACTTCAGTCCGAGTTTCTCGCAGCGCTCCGCGGTCAGCGCCAGGCAGATCAGGCCGCGTGCCTCCTTGGCCATGAAGTTGACCGCCTCGGGCGTGGCGAACTGGGCCGCCATCACCAGGTCCCCCTCGTTCTCGCGGTCCTCGCCGTCGCAGACGACGACCATGCGGCCCTCGCGGATCTCCTCGATCCCTTCCTCGATCGTCGAGAATGGGCTCTCGCCCGCCCGCTTGATCACCTCATCTGTCTTCTGCGTCTCGGTCATCTGGCTCACGCCTGCTCCTTTCCGGCGAATGGTCGCACCATACGCTCGACGTACTTCGCCACCACGTCACACTCGACGTTCAGCTTGTCCCCTGTTGCGACCTCGCCCAAGGTGGTCCGCTGCAGCGTCTCGGGGATCAGCGAGACCTCCGCCCAGTCCTCGCCTATGGCCGCGACGGTGAGACTGATCCCGTTGAGCGTCATCGAACCCTTCTCGACCACGTAGCGGACCAGCTCGGGACCGAGAGTCACTCGGATACGCCGCGCGAAGCCGTCGTCGACCACCGACTGGACCTTGCCCAGACCGTCGACGTGCCCTTGGACGATGTGACCACCGAGTCGGTCCGAAGCCTTCACCGCCAGCTCCAAATTGACGCGCGAACCTGTCGCCAATTCGCCGAGCGCAGTCACGGTCAGGGTCTGATTCATCGCCTCGGTCTCGAAAGCGCCATCGTCAATGATCGTCGCGGTCAGGCAGACCCCGTTGACCGCAACCGAGTCACCCTCGGCGATCTCCGTCGCCAACTTCGTCGCGATCCGCACGTGCGCGCCCCCGCTCCCCATCTCGATCGACTCGATGGTGCCCACATCTTCGATCAACCCCGTGAACATCACCACTCCTTGAACCTGGCCGTTATGACCACATCATCGCCGACGGTCCTGACCTCGCTGCGCAGGGCGGTGGCTCGCGTGGGTGGCGCCGTAGGGGGGCCCGCCCCCGAGGACGCTATAGCGACCGCAGGGGGTGGGGGGTCCCCTGCGGCGACAGGACCCGCGCGCCAGTCAGCCCCGAGCAAGACCGGAGCGACAAAGGTCCTTGCTTCATCGATCTGGTCCGCGATATGGAAGGCCGTGGCGAGGGCTTTGCCACCCTCCAGAAAGAGAGAAGTGATGCCGCGGCGACCGAGATCCGCGAGGGCCGAGCCGATGCCGTCGGCGACGAGGACTCCGGCACCGGCGCTACGCAAGGCCGAGGCGTCAGCTTCGGGCGAGACCACGACGAGAACCGGCGACTTGTCGAGCGTGCGGAGCAGCTGAGAATCGAGCGGCAGGCGTCCCTGGCGGTCAAAGACCACCCGGACCGGTTGGCGCGAGCCCGTTCCGGTGCGCTTTATGTGGTCATGGGACGCATAAAGCGCACCGGAAGCCGAGGGGCGGGCGGTTAGGAGGGGGTCGTCGGCGAGGATGGTGCCGATGCCTACGGCGATCGCGTCGGATTCGGCGCGCCAGCGGTGGACGAGCTCACGACTCTGCTCGCCCGAGATCCATTGCGAGTCCCCGGGCTGGGTCGAGATGCGGCCGTCAAGAGACATCGCCAGCTTCAGCGTCACCAGCGGCAGGCCGGTGCGGGCGTGCTTGCGGAAGGGCTGGTTGAGAAGCCGCGCCGCGCTCGCCTCCTCGCCGGCGGCGAACTCGACCTCGACGCCACCGTCGCGCAGGATTCCGGGGCCCCGTCCGGCCGCCTTCTCGCTGGGATCGTCAGAGGCGACCACGATCCGCGCAATCCCCGCCTCGAGAATCGCCTCAACGCAGGGCGGCTGCCGCCCTTGGTGCGCACACGGCTCCAGCGTCACGTACATCGTCGCCCCAGCCGAATCATTCCCCTTCTCCCGGCAGTCGGCGAGAGCGGCCCGCTCAGCATGAAGCTCCCCCAGCTCGGCGTGCCACCCCTCACCGATCGCCTCCCCATCCCGCACAACAACAGCCCCGACAAGAGGATTAGGACTGACTCGCGCCCGCCCGCGCTCAGCAAGCTCAAGCGCTCTCGCGAGGAATGATCGATCCGTGCCTGTGAGCTGGGATTTCATGAGACCGATTGACTGGTCAATCAACTAAGCCTACCGCGCCTGATCTGGCTATCTGTGAGGTTCCTCGCGCGGGTGGCGCGGGGTGAGGGGGTCGAGGACAGCCCGTGGACTGCCCGCAGGCCCCCTCACCCCGCGACAGGACCCGCGCGCCGAGGGGGCTTGACCCGGGCGCGCCGACCCCCCTCGCGGATACCCTGATCCGCGTCGCCATGAAGCTGATCGTCCAAATCCCCTGCCTGAACGAGGAATCCACCCTCCCAGCCACGATCGCCGACATCCCGCGCCAAATCGAGGGAGTCGACAGCGTCGAGCTGCTGGTCATCGACGACGGCTCCACCGACCGAACGGTCGAGGTCGCCCGGCGGCTCGGCGTCGAGCACATCGTGCGACTGACCAATAACAAGGGCCTGGCGGCGGGCTTCCAGGCCGGCCTTGACGCCTGCCTCAAGCTCGGTGCCGACATAGTCGTCAACACCGACGCTGACAACCAGTACAGCGGCGCTGATATTCCCAAGCTGGTGGCGCCGATTCTCGCCGGCGAGGCCGACATGGTCGTCGGCGACCGCCAGGTCGCGCGGGTCGAGCACTTCTCGGGATCGAAGAAAACCCTGCAGCGGATCGGCAGCTGGGTGGTCAGTCGCCTCGCCGGAACCGAGATCGCCGACACGACCTCCGGCTTCCGCGCCTACAACCGCGAGGCGGCCCTCGGCCTGCTCGTCGTCGACGACTTCACCTACACCCTGGAGAGCCTGATCCAGGCTGGCAAGATGCTGGTCGCGGTAGACCAGGTCGAGATCGCTACCAACCCGCAGACCCGCGAGTCGCGGCTCTTCGACTCGACCGGCTCCTACGTGCGCCGCAACGCCCTCTCGATCCTGCGCATCTACGCCCGCTACGAGCCGCTGCGCGTCTTCGCCAGCGCCGGTTTGCTCGTCGCGATCCTCGCCCTGCTCGCCTGGCTGCCCTTCCTGCTCGACTGGGTCCTCAACGGCGACAGCAGTGGCCACGTGCAGTCGCTGATTCTCGGAGCCGTCCTCTTCATCGCCGCGATACAGCTGCTCGCGCTCGGCGTAATCGGCGATCTGCTCGCCGGACAACGGGTAATGACGCAGCGGGTCTTCGAGCGGGTCCGGCGGGTCGAGCTGGCACTCGACGTGCCGCCCTCCCACTACGAGCCCGGCTCGCAGGGGCAGTAATGCAGGGGGCACGCAAACGCCTGGGCGCCCGCGGGGGCGCTCCGAGCGGCAACGGCTCGGCGACCGCCGACTACGGCAAAACGGCGAGCTTCCTGGCGATCGGGGTCGGCCTCACCGGCGTGATCACCTACGTCTACTTCTTCATCGCCTCACACGTCCTCTCCAAGCCCGACTACGGCCAGATCACGGTGCTGTGGTCGGCCGTCTTCATCACCATCTCGACCCTCTACCGACCGGTCGAACAGCTGCTCTCGCGCCACATCTCCGAACATCTGGTCAAGGGCGAGCCGATCGGCGGCACGATGCGCAACGCGACCACGATCCAGATCGGCCTCGCGATGCTCTTCGCCGTCTTGGCCCTCGCCCTGCGCGGGCCGCTGCAAAACGACCTGCTCGAGGGCAACGAAACCCTTTATTGGATTTTCTTCGGCGCAGTGCTCTTCTACGCGGCGAGCTACTTCGCCCGCGGCTACCTGGCCGGGCAGAAGCAGTTCGGACTCTTCACCGCGCTGATCCTCTCCGAGTCGTGCTTCCGCACCCTGTTCGCGGCGCTGGTCGCGGTCAGCCTGCTCAGCGGCCAGTCGTGGGTGGCAGTCGGCATCGTTGCCGCTCCCTCGCTGAGCTTGATGGTCGTGCCACTCGCCTTCGCGCGGCGGGCGCGCAGCGCTCCGCCCCCTCGGGAGGCCGCCGAGGACACGGCCGTCTCGATGGCGCACGGCACCGGCTTCGCCGCGGCGGTACTGGTGATCATGTTCAGCGAACAAGCATTTCTCAACGCCGGTCCGCTGATCGCGCGGGGCCTCGAGGGGGCCGCGGCGGCCGGCTTCATCTTCAATGTGCTGATGCTGGCACGGGCACCCTTGCAGCTCTTCCAGGCAGTCTCGACCAGCATCCTCCCTCACCTGACCGGCCTCCACACCAGCGATCAGCCCGACAGCGAGCACGAGTTCCACCGCTCGGTCCGGATGGTCCTGCTGGGGATCGCCGCCTTCACGGCTGTGATGGCGCTGGCGATTCTGATCGCGGGCCCGCAGTTGATGCAGCTCGCCTTCAGCAACAAGTTCAGCTATGACCGGGCGGGGCTGCTGCTGGTCGCCGCCGGAACCGGCCTCTACCTCTCCTCGGTGACGGTCAATCAGGCGTGCGTTGCGCAGGGCCAGGTTCGACGGGCGGCCGCCCGCTGGATTGCTTGCGCCGGACTCTTCGTCGCCTGGAACTTCGTGCCGTTGATCGGCGAAGAGTTCCGTCGCATCGAGGTCGGCTTCGCGCTCACCGCCGGGATTCTGTTTGGTCTGCTCTACCTGATCTACCGCCGCCCGCACGAGCGCGCCGAGGACGTGCCGGCACCCGGGTCCGCCGAGGAACTCGAACTGCGCCTCGCCGCAGTCGACGAGAACACCTAGGCCGAGATGGGTGGGCATGACGCCGAGCTGATCCTCGTCGCCGGCGCCCTGCTCGCTGCCGGAATCCTCGGCGCGCTGCTTGCCGATCGCATCCGCATCCCGGGCCTGCTGCTCTTCCTCGGGCTGGGAATGCTCGCCGGCTCGGAAGGCATCGGCGGAATCGAGTTCGACAACGTTGAGCTGGCGCGGACCCTGGGCACTATCGCCCTCGTGCTGATCCTCTTCGAGGGCGGTTTGACGGCGGGCTGGTCGGAGATCCGTCCGGTGCTCGGCACAGCCGCCTCGATGGCGACGCTCGGAACCGCCGTGACCGCCGGCACGGCGGGACTCGCCGCCCACTGGATCTTCGACATCAGCGTGCTCGAAGGGATGATCGTTGGCGCTGCGATCGCCGCCACCGACTCGGCGGCGATCTTCGCCGTGCTGCGCCGCTCGACCCTGAAAAAGCGGCTCGCGCGCTCGCTGGAGGGTGAGTCGGGGATGAACGACCCGGTCGCTCTGCTGCTCGTGATCGGCTTCATCGAATGGATCCAGGTGCCTGGGTTCGGCTTCATCGACATGGCGGGCCTGCTCGTCCTCAAACTGGCGATCGGGACGGTGGTCGGCCTGGCCCTGGGCCGGATCGCCACGATCGCTCTGGACCGGGCTCAGTTGCCGACCGATGGGATCTACCCGGTGGCGACGATCGCCATCGCCGGGCTTTCCTTCGGTTTGGCCGAGATCGCCCACGGGTCGGGTTTCCTGGCGATCTACCTCACCGCCCTGGCCCTCGGCACGGCTCGCATCCCGGCGCGGCGCACGATCGTCGCCTTCCACGAGGGCGTCGGCTGGGTCGCCCAGATCGGCCTCTTCATCCTTCTCGGCCTGCTCGTCTTCCCCAGCACGCTCGGCGATGTGGTCTGGGAAAGCCTCGCCCTCTCGGCCGTGCTGATCCTCCTCTCCCGCCCATTCGCCGCCCTGATCGCGACCGCCCTCTCCCCGCTCGACGTCCGCGAGCGAGCCATGCTCGGTTGGGCTGGACTGCGCGGCGCGACGCCGATCTGGCTCGCCACTTTTCCCGTCGTCGCCGGGGTGGGCAGCGGCGAAGAGCTGTTCGCGATCGTTTTCTTCGTCGTCGTCACCTCGACCCTGATTCAGGGAGCGAGCTTCGAGCCGCTGGCGAGCCGGTTGGGGCTGACCACGGACGAGCCGGCGCTGCCGCGGCGGCTGCTCGAGTCTGGGCGGATCCGCCGTATGGGCGGCGACGTCGTCTCCTACCGGCTGCGACCGGGCGCGGCGGCGGGGGGACACATGGTGCGCGAACTGGGGCTGCCGCGCGAGGCGCTGGTCAACGTGATCGTCCGCGATGGTCACGCGATCCCCCCGCGCGGATCGACGGAGGTACGCGTGGGCGACGAGCTGCACATCCTCGTCCGCGGCGAGTTGCGCGAGGAGGTCGAGGAGCTGACCAAGCGCTGGCAGGAGGGACCAGTTGGTGCTCCCATCCCGCCGCGGCTGCCGCCGCGTGGGTCGCCACAGATCTTCTCCGTCGGTCCCGGTGGCGAGATCGAGGATCCCTCGGCACCACAGGAGGTCAACGGCATCGCCGTCGTCTCGGTGCTGCGCAGCCGTCGCGATCGCTCCAGCGCCCTCGTCGCCCTCGCCGACGGTCGCTACGCCCTCACCTCCGAGGTAGCCGTCGCCGTAGGCGACCGGCGCTCATTGGCGAACTGGTGCGAGCGCCGCGCTCTGCGGGTCGGGGCGGATGACCCCGCGGAGCAGGCGTGGTGGCAGGAGGCGATCGGGGCTTTGATCGCCAGAGGCTGATCAGCGGCGTCTGGAACCCCCGCCTTTGCGGCGGCTCATGGGACCGCCCCTCCATCTGGCCATGCCCTGTTTAGGTTCGTCCTCGCCCTCCTCTTCTTTTTGGTCTTTTGCTTTTTGCCATTGGCGTGTTTCTTACCCTTAGCCCGTTTTTTGGTCTTCTGTTTTTTGTGTTTGCCAACCGGATCGCCGGGACCAACGAAGCCGGCGCTACCGGGGCTCTGCTCGGCGGGGGGTGGTGGAGCGGGACCGTGACAGGCCTCGGCGCTTTCGCAGGGTGGCACGACGACGGGGTTCTGCATGACGAGGCCTCCGCCTAGCCGGGCGTCATAGACGTCTTGCAGTTCGTCGCCGTCTTGGCCTACCAACTGCTGGCGGGTGAAGAAGAAAACGCCGTCACCGTCGGCCGAAGCGTCGCCGAAAGCAGAGGACGAGGGGCTCTTGCCGGTCGAGATCAGATAGAGGCAGCCGGCGTTCAGGGGGCTGTAGGCGGGCGCGGTTTCCTTGCAGGTCCCTGCGCCGGGCGCCTCCCACTCGTAGACGTCGCGGCAGGCGAGGAACTCGCAGCTGCTCTCCCCGTTGGTGTCGGGGGGCAACAGTGCTTCAGTGGTGTCGAAGAAAACGCGGTTTCCGTCGGCCGAGAGGTTGCGCGATTGCAGCATCGATACTGAGGCGATTGGGGGGGAAACCGAACCGGGGAAGCCTGTCGACCCCAGCGTAGGCCCTTCTCCCGCCGCTTCCCCGCCCGGCGAGCAACTCGCACATCGCAGGGTCTGATCGACGGCCGACCAGCGGTAGAGCTCGGGGACGCCTTCGCTGTCGTATTCGGTCAGGTTTTCTTGCGAGCGGAAAAGCAGCGTCTGCCCGTCGTCGCTGACGAAGGCGGGTTTGGGGTCATAGCTCGCAGAGCCAAACAATTCCCGTGGCGTTCCCACCCAATTGACCGCATCGGTGGCCATTCCGCCGCCCCCTGTCACCCGTGCCACGAACGTGATCTGTCCCTCGTTCCACAAGTAGATGCTGCAACTGCCACTCGTCGTCGCCAACGAGCCGTGAGCGGGCGTCGTCTGACAATTCCCCTGCGTTGCCCCTTCGGCTCCGTCGAGGTCCCCGTTGGCGGCGAAGTAGAGGTGAGAGCCGTCTTCGGAGGCGCCGAGCACTCCCTGCACTTCGGTGCCGTTGCCGACGGGGTCCGGGGTGAGGTCGACGAGCTCGTCTTCCGCGGGCCGGTAGCGGTAGAGGTCGTTGCCGGGATTGGGCAGGGTTTCCCCGTTGACGGACCAGTAAAGACGAGAGGAGTCGACGGCGAGGCCGTTCAGCGCCCCTTCGATGCCTTTGACGAAGTCTTTTTTGCAGCTGGCCGTGGTTTTGCAAATGCTCGTTTCGGCGAAGTCGCTGAGCGGAATACGCCCGATCGAGCCTTCGCCCTGCGCGGTCCAGTAGACGTTGGCGGCGTCGATGGCAACGCTTCGGATCTCCGATCCCTGACCGATAAAGAGAAACTCCTCTTCCCCGCCTTCAAGCGGTATCCGGCGGATAGATGCGCTGTCATCCGTTTTCTGATCGAAGTACAGGTGGCTGCCACTCAACGCCACTCCGTGAGGAATGTTTAATCCCGGTTTGAAGAAGACCTGTTCGACTCCTTCGCCGTCGATCTCCGCCCTGCCGATCGAGCGATCCTCAAGGTCTTTGCCCGCGCTGGCCCAGTAGACATGCGTCGCGTTGACCGCGATCCCCTGCGGGTTGGAGGCACCACAGATGAAGTCGGGGTCGACGCTCGCGGGAGCGCCGTCGATGTCGGCGCGGCCGACGGTTCCGCCATCTTCCACGGGGTCTCCATTTTCGTCCAGCTTGCCGGTGTTGGTCCAATAGACGTGGTCTTTGTCGACCGCTATATAGCGGGGAATGCTCGACACCTGCTCAAAGACGCCGGGTTCTGTTTCCTCGCATTCGCTGGGGCCGGGGACGATGAAGCCCTCGTCGGGGTTTTTGCCGTCGATCTCGGCGCGGCCGATCGTGCCGCCGATCGGGTCGGCCCAGTAAACGTGTTCGGCGTCCACGGCGACGCCGACCGCCCGTTTGGGGATGAAGTCGGCGTCTTCGATCTCCCCGGTGGCCACGTTGCCCGCGCCGATCGCCGGCGGCGGCTGCTCGGGGCCCGTGTTTGCGTTATTCGTGAGCTTCTCGGAGGAGGTGAAGAAGACCATCGAGCCGTCGGCGCTGGCCGCCTGGAAGGCGGCGGGTTGGGCGCCAGCGGGGTCGGGCGCGGTGCGCTTTGACGCCGAGACGCGAATCGTGCAGGCATCGGCGGGTTTGGTGCATTTACCCGCTGTGACCTCGCTTTGGGGTCGGGTCGGGTTGAGGCGCAGGTAAAGCTGACCTGTTCCCGCTTCGGTGAAGTAGATGTCGCCCGAGGCCGTTATCGCGTGTGTGCCTTGAAGGTAGTAGCCCATCTGGGGGCCGCCCAGCCTCAGGGTTTGGGGGCTGGTTCCCGCCGACCAGTGATAAGGGCCGGCAAGGGCGCCATTGGGTGGCACGGCGCCGTCGTTGAGAACACCCGCCAGGCTGAGCCGGCTGCTTGCACGGTCCCAGGCATAGATGTTGGGTTTGCCTTCAATCGCCGCTTCGAGCGGAACCTCGCCCTCTGCCGGCGGCAGCTTGGCCTGGGATTCGAAGAAGATGGTCGAGGCATCGGCGTCGGCGCCGACGTAGGAATATTCGGCGTTGGCCGTGTAAGGCGAGATGACGATCACCGGGCCGCCACTGGTCGATTGGGAGACTAGGGCTTTGACGCGCGGGTTGCCCAGTTTGGTCACGTTGGAGAAGGTCTCGGAGAAATCAGGGAGCCAACCCTGGACCTGGGCGCGCTCGCCGAAGACGGCGGGCGGCAAAAGACCCTGAGTGGCCCAGCCGCTCTGCCCCGGCCCGCGCAGGGCCAGGTAGCTGGGAAGAGCCTGCGCACCCTTGCCGCCGGGGATGCCGAAGGTACTTGCGAAGGTGATCCCGCTGCCATCGATCGCCGCCTTGACAAGGGCCGGTATCCCGACCGCGTCGCCACCGTCCTTGTCGACCGGGGAGGCCTGCTCATAGACGCGAGCATCGGGCAATCCTTCGAACGAGCCGCTCAGCGTGGCGAAGATCCGGTCGGCGCCTTTGATCGTCCCACCTTCCCCGTTTTTGGCCGTGGCGCGGAAGTGGTAGACCGTGCCCGGCGCAAGGCCTTCGACCGTGGCTGTCACGCGCACCGGCGATGAGCCGGCGGGGATTTCGCCTTCGGGGATCGGGATACTCGCGCAGGGACTGAAAGCGCAGTCGGCGGTGCCGTACTCAAAGTGGTAGCGGGTCAGTTTTCCACCTGGGTTTACGTCGGCTTCCAGGGTGGCGGTGGTGCTGGTCACTTTGGAGGCCGTCGTTTTAGCGATAGTCGGTGGAGCCGCCGCCGCCGTGCCGATCAACATCACCCATGCACACAAAGCCGCCGGCGCGACCGTGGCCACCCGGCGCCCTATCCCAGATTCCCCCTGCGTTCGCGACTTCTTCACAGGCTCCCTTTCTCCCTGGCTACTCACCAGACACAGGCCGCGCCAGGAAGGCGCGGCCTGTGTCTGTAAGGCGTCACACTATGACTTTAGTTGAAGCTCAAATTTATACTTTTTTAGTTAAACCTGCCCATTTAAGACCTTCATGTTCTCCGATGAGGTACGCCCAAGCGCTGCCTAACACCGTGGCGGGCTGCCCAAGAGCTTTCAGTAACCGTAATCCGGGGAACTCCTCAATTAAATGTTTCACCAGGTGTTCTAAACCGGTGAAGGGGGGGCAGTCCCATATGACCAAATCCCCAGTAATTTCGACTGATTCACCGATCGAGCACGTTTCGCCTAGTTCGAGTTTGGCGGCCAGGGTTTCCCCTTTAGCATTTTTTGCTAAGGGTTTCAGTAACACAACATGATGGAGTTTCCCATCGGGTAATTTATGTAACTGAAGTAAACCATGGGCTGCATTGGTTTTGATTTCGTCGGCGGCCGCGCCGCTGGTTTTCGGTAAGCAAGGTTTTGACAATGTACCGTTTAGAAATGTTTGACATCCTGTGAATGTCGCCGAGCCTTCCGAAATTGATCCGTTCGCTGTGAGTTTGGGGCTACCATTAAGAGCGAACGCAGTACATGTGAAGGAAACTTTAGTGCCGCCTCCCGTTGTGAAATCAAGGCTTGCGGTTGTTCCAGCCTCAAGTTCAGCTTTAACGAGCGGTAATAACGGGTGGGTGAAAGTTAATAATTGCCCGGTTTTATCGATATAGGTC
>JBKPOV010000038.1:0-1215 GCA_046733315.1 Actinomycetota bacterium | reverse complement strand
CTCGAGGACTATCTGCGTGCCCTGCAGTCGGCCTTCCCGCTCGATCTCTCGGGCCACCGCGTACTGCTCGACTGCGCCAACGGGGCCACCTTCCGCGCCGCGCCGGCGATCTTCGAACGCCTCGGCGCCGAGGTCGAGACGATCGGCACCGAGCCCGATGGCCGCAACATCAACGACGGCTGCGGCTCCACGCACCTCGATCGCATCGCCGCGGCGATCGTCGCCTCTGAGGCGACGATCGGCTTCGCCTTCGACGGCGACGGCGATCGCGTCCTCGCGGTCGACGGCTCCGGGCGCACCCACGACGGAGACGAGCTGATTGCCCTGGTCTCGCGCGGCATGGCGAGTCGCGGCGAACTGGCCGGCGGGGTCGCTGTCACCGTGATGAGCAACTACGGCTTCCATCAGGCGATGCGGGAGGCCGGCATCGAGGTTGCGGTTACCCAGGTGGGCGATCGCTACGTGCTCGACGAGCTGCGTGAGCGCGGCTGGGCGCTGGGCGGCGAGCAGTCGGGCCACATCATCGACACTCGCTTCGTCGCCACCGGCGATGGCATCGCCGCGGCGCTGGCGACGATGCGTGAGCTCGGTGGCGGCGACCTCGCGACGCTGGCGCCGATGGAGAAACTGCCCCAGATACTGGTCAACGTCGAGGTCGCCGATCGCGAGGCGATCGCCGAGGCGAAGCTGGTCTGGGAGGCGGTCGAGCGTGAGGACAAGGCGCTCGAGGGCCGCGGCCGCGTCCTCCTGCGGCCGTCGGGAACCGAGCCCCTGGTGCGGGTAATGGTCGAGGCGCCAAGCGCTGAGGAGGCCGAGGCGGTCTGCGAAAGACTTGTCAGCCTCGTCCGCCAAGAGCTGGCCTAAACCTCGGCGCTCTACCCTTACTCGCCTCCTTATGTGCGGAATTGTTGGATACGTGGGCGGACGCCCCTGCCTGGACCTCCTGGTCGCCGGCCTCGAGAAGCTCGAGTACCGCGGCTATGACTCGGCCGGTATCTCGGTCATCGACGACGGCAGGATCGACAGCGTGCGCGCGGTCGGCAATCTCGAAAACCTGCGCGCCGCTGTGGCCGAGCAGTTCGAGAACGGCGGCGGCGTCGCGGTCGCGGCCCCGGCCGCGACGACCGGAGTCGCGCACACCCGCTGGGCAACCCACGGCCGCGTCACCGAGGAGAACGCGCACCCCCACGGCGACTGCACCGATCGCATCCACAT
>JBKPOV010000037.1:0-17419 GCA_046733315.1 Actinomycetota bacterium | reverse complement strand
ACCGCCATCAGCAGGTCGAAGGGACCGGCGAAGACGTCGAGGTCGAGGTCCAGCTCGGCGACGGTCACGGGCTAATCGAGCGGTTTGAGATCACAGGGCGCGATCTCAACTTAACGCGACGGGCCGATGCCCATGCGGTCGCGCACGTCGACGAGCGTGATGGCCGCGATCTCGCGGGCCTTCTCGGCGCCCGCAGCGAGCACTGCCTCCAGCGCAGCGCCGTCGGGCCGAAGCTCGGCGTAGCGCTCCCGCACCGGCTCCAGGTACTCGACCACCGACTCCGCCACCGCCTTCTTGAAGTCGCCGTAGCCGGCACCGTCGAACTCCCGCTCGACCGCGGCGAAGTCGATGCCGCGGGCGACCGCGTAGACGTCGATCAGGTTGGTGATGCCGGGCTTCTCGGCGGCGCGACGGACCTCCCGCCCCGAGTCGGTCACGGCGCTGCCGAACTTCTTGCGGATCGCATCGGGCTCGTCGAGAACCAGAACCGTGCCGGCCTCGGTGCCGACGGTCGTCGACATCTTCCGTTCCGGCTCCTGCAGATCCATGATCCGGGCGCCGATCTCGGGCACCCGCAGGTCCGGCACAACTAGGGTCTCGCCGAAGCGCTCGTTGAAGCGGCGGGCGATCTCCCGCATCAGCTCGACGTGCTGGCGCTGATCGTCGCCAACGGGAACCTCGGTCGCCCGGTAGGCGAGCACGTCGGCCGCCATCAGCACCGGGTAGAAGAAGAGCGCCGCGGCGGCCAGCTCACGCTGCTTGCCGGACTTTTCCTTGAATTGGTGCATGCGGTTGAGGTCGCCGTGGGCGGTGACGGCGGAGAGCAGCCAGGTCAGCTCGGTGTGCTCGCGCACGTCGGACTGGCGGAAGAGGACGCAGCGCTCGGGATCGATGCCAGCCGCGAGCAGGATCGCGGTTGTGTCGTAGACCCGCTCGCGCAGCTCGGCCGGGTCGAAAGCGACCGAGAGCGCGTGCAGGTCGACGATGCAGAAGATCGCCGGGGCACCGCGATCCTGGCCCTCGACGTACTGGCGGATTGCGCCGATGTAGTTGCCGAGGTGCTTGCGGCCAGTGGGTTGAATGCCGGAGAAGACGACTGGAGCGCTCACGGGCGGGAGCCTAGTTCAGGGGGCGGAGGGAGGGTGCCTCTCTCGCCCGTCTGGAGACGGAGGAGGGGTGCCCCTCTCGCCCGTCCAATTGACGGCCTAATTAGGCCGTCAATTTGAGTATCCGCCCGTTCGAGAGGGGCACCCCTCCTCCGTCTCGCTCAGGCGAGCTCAGTGGCTGGCTCTGTGGGCGCACAGTCTGCTTCGGTGCCGTGGCCGCACTCGCCGGCTTGGGCTGAGCCCCTGCTGGGGACGGCTTCTATTTTTCGGCGGGGGTTCTCGATGCCTACGGCGGAGACGGCGCCGCCGGCGATCATCAGGAGGCCGGCTATGCCGAGGCCCAGGTGGAAGGCTGAGGTGGAGGCGTCGGCCGAGGCAGTGCTTACGCGGGTCGCTTGGGCGGGTGGCAGCTGGCCGGTTTCGGGCACCGCCAAGGGCTGGGCCTTGGCGTTGGAGATGGCTCGCTCGGCGCGCGGACCCAGCGGCCGGTCGCCGAGATTGTTGTCGAGGGTCGAGCCGAAGTAGGCGGAGATGACGGCGCCGAGGACGGCGATCGCGAGCAGGCCGGCGACCCGGGAGATGCCGTTGTTGACGCCGGAGGCGATGCCGACGTGGCGTTCCTCGACCGAGTCGAGCACCGTCGCGGTCAGCGGCGCGACGGTTGCCGAGAGGCCGAGGCCGAAGATGAGGATCCCGGGCAGGACCTCGGTCACGTAGTCGCCGCCACTGCCGACCCGGAGGAGCAGCAGCAGGCCGAGGCCGCCGACTATTGGGCCGATTGTCATCGGCAGGCGCGGGCCGGTCCCGGAGGCAAGCTTGCCCCAGCGCGGCGAGAGGACGAAGAGGATCAGCGAGATCGGCGTGGTCGCGAGGCCAGCCTCTAGGGGCGAGTAGCCCGCCACCTGCTGAAGGAAGAGGGTGACGAAGAAGAGGCCGCCGATCAGGCCCGCGTAGGTCGAGAGCGTGGTCAGGTTGGCGACGGCGAAATTGCGGATCCTGAACAGGCCGAGATCGAGCATCGGGTGGCGGGCGCGCATCTCGTGGCCGACGAAGAGGACGAAGCAGGCGATACCGGCGACAAAGGGGATCCAGACGAGCGGGTCCCCCCAGCCGCGCGTCGGCTGCTCGATCAGGGCGAAGACCGGCCCGCCGAGCCCGGCGGCGGAGAGCGCGATGCCGAGCCAGTCGATGCCACGGAAGGCATCGGGGTCGCGGCTCTCTCGCACCGAGTGCAGGGTGAGCGCCACGGTGACCGCGATCAGCGGCAGGTTGACCCAGAAAATCGCCCGCCAGGAGGTGAGACCGATCAGCGCCCCTCCCCCGGCCGGCCCGATCACGGTCGCGATCCCGGTCCAGGCGGTCCACGTCCCCACCGCCTTGCCCCGCTCTGCCCCCTCGAAGGTGGCGGCGACGATTGCCAGCGAACCGGGGACGAGCAGCGCTCCGGCTATTCCCTGCAGCGCGCGGGCGACGATGAGGACCTCGACAGTAGGGGCGATCGCGCACAGCGCCGAGGTGACTCCGAAGGCGATCAGCCCGAGGACGAACATCCGCCGCCGGCCGAACTGGTCGCCAAGCGAGCCACCCACCAGCAGCAGCGAGACCAGGGTGAGCATGTAGGCCTCGACCACCCACTGCTGGCCGGCGAGTCCGGCGTCGAGTCCCTCCGCGATCGCCGGCAGCGCCACGTTGACCACGGTCGAGTCGAGGAAGACGACGGTCGAGCCGAGGATCGTCGCGACCAGGGTCAGGCGCTGCTGGCGGCTCACCGGAGCGAGTCTACGCAGGCCTCTCGGTCAGATCGGCGGCTGCGGCCGGGACCTCCGCGGGCCCCTCGTCCGTACTGATTGCGTAACCCCAAGGAGGAGAGATCGTGAAGAGACTGCCGCTGCTCGCTTTGCTCGCTGTGCTGGGTCACGGCATCGTCGCTTCGCACGCGCCGGCGAAGGGGGTCGAGATGAGCGCCGCCGGACAGGGGGTCACGGTCCCCGGCTCGCCCTACCGCTACGTCTCGATAACGCCGAACACCATGCCACGCCGCACGATCGTGGCGCGAATCGTCCGGCGCGGTGGGCGCGTCGACCGCTGGTGGCACCTGCCGGGGATCTACAGCGTCCCGGCCGTCGCCTACGACCTCAGCGGCGGCGGACTGTCGGCCGATGGAAGGACGCTCGTTCTGTCCGGGTTCACCCGCGAGTACCCGCCGCGGACCGCGCGCTTCGCGCTGCTCGACACCGACCTCTACCTGCGCCACCCGCGCAGGCCCGGACAGCACCGTCCCCGGCACGGGATCTCCTACGTGAACCTGGACGGTCACTACGCCTTCGACGCGATCTCTCCGGACGGCTCGACGATCTACCTGATCCACTATCTCTCCGAGACCACCGGACTGCCCGACCTCCCGCACTACGAGGTGAGGGCCTATGCCGTGAAGAGCGGCCGGCTGCTTCCCGAACCGATCGTCGATCCCGAGGAGGCGGAGGAGCGCATGGAGGGCCTGCCGCTCAGCCGCGCGATGAGTCCCGACGGGCGCTGGGCCTACACGCTCTACGACGGCAACGGCAAGGAGCTATTCATCCACGCTCTCGACACGATCGCGGGACGCGCCGTCTGCGTCGACCTGCCCCAGCTCAGCGACCTGCCAAGGCGCTTCTACTATCTGCTGAAGCTGCAGATGCGGCAGGGCGGCAACCAGATCGTCCTCCTGCGCCGCGTGCCGGGACCGAAACCGACACGGGCACTGCTGAGCATCGACGTCCGGAACTTCGCGATCCAGAGACCCGCGGCCGTGGCGACCGCGTCGAGTGGAATCGGCGCCTGGCCGCCGATCGTCGCCTTGAGCGCGGTCGCACTCTCGTTGCTCGCCTGGGTGGGGTGGCGCCGGCGTCGGGCCGACACCGAGGGGCTCGCTGCCGGCCGATGAGGCGGCGGGCCCTGATCGCGGCCGCGATCGCCGCCGCTTGCGGGCTCGGCCTGATCGCCGTCGCCCACTCCCTGCCGCGCGGGATCGGTGGGGCCGGCGATCCGATCGCCAGTGGCAAGACCTCCGCCAGCAGGCCGGCTGGCGACGGCTTCCTCGCCTTTGCAAGGACACCGCGGCGCCCGGGCAATCTGCTCGCGCGCCGCGACATCATCGGACACTCGGTCGCGGGACGGCCGATCGGGCTACTCCAGCGCGGCGACCCGGCAATCGCGGGGGAGCTACTCGTGATCGGCTGCATCCATGGCGACGAGTGCGCGGCGAGCGAGATCGAGCCCTTGGCGCCTGCCAGCGGTTGCCCAGACCCGGCCTCCGACATCTTCCTTGTCCGCAATCTCAACCCAGATGGCTTTGCCGCCGGCAGTCGCCTCAACGGGCGCGGCGTCGACCTCAACCGCAACTTCCCCTCGGCCTGGCGACCGATCGGACAGCGCGGAGATCCGCAGTACTCCGGGCCGAAGCCCTTCTCGGAGCCCGAGACGCGGTTGGCCGCCCGGATCATTCGCAGGCTGAATCCCGAGGTGACGATCTGGTTCCACCAGCATCACCGGCCGAGACCGCTGGTCCGGGCCTGGGGGCAGAGCACTCTCGCCGGCCGCGCCTTCGCCCGTCTCGCCCGGATTCCCTTTCGCGCCCTGCCCTGGCCCGGAGGGACCGCGCCGAATTGGCAGAACCGCCGCTTTCCAGGCACCGCCTCCTTCGTGGTCGAGCTGCCGCCGGGCCGCCTCGGCATCGACCTCGAGCAGCGGCTCGAGCGGGCGGTCGTGCGCCAAGCCCGGAGAGTGGGCGAAGATTGAGATGTCCCGCGGAAGAGGTGAATGTTGGGAGCTGAGGAGAGGAAGCTCATCAGGGAGGCGCAAGGCGGCTCCCGCGATGCGCTTGCCGAGCTATATGCGTTGCACTGGCCGCGCGCCCACCGCGCCGCCTACCTCGTCGTCCACGACGCCGGCGCGGCGGAGGACATTGCGCAGGACGCGTTCCTGGCGGCGGTTGACGCCCTCGATCGCTTCGACCGACGGTGGCCGTTCGGTCCCTGGCTGCACCGGATCGTGATCAACCGGGCGATCGATTGGGGACGGCGGGAGGCGCTGCGGCGCAATGCCGGGGACCCGGAAGAGCAGGCGCGGGTCGCTGCGCCCCCGGAGGCAATCGGCGGAGAGCTGATGCCCGCGCTCGCCCAGCTCCCGCCCGAGCAGCGCGCCGTCGTCGTCCTCCGTCACCTGCTCGAGTACACGCCCGGGGAGATCGCGCGGATGCTCGAGCTGCCCCGCGGCACTGTCAACTCGCGCCTGCGTCGCGGCCTCGACCAGCTCCGCGACCTGATCGAGGTGGAGCGGTGAACGAGGGACGACTACGAACGCTGCTGCGCGAGGAGCCGGTCCCGGGTGCGGCGGAAGCCGAGCGCCGTGGCCTGGAGCTGATCGCTCGCGCCTACGCGGAGCGCCGGCCCGAACGGCAGCCGGTGCGCCTGCGCCGGCTCGCTATCGCGCTCGCTGTCATCGCCCTGCTCGCGGCCCTGGTCCTGTCGCCGGCCGGCGCGGCGGTGCGGGATTGGGTCGACGATGTCTTCACTGCCGGAGTTCAAGACGCCGAGCCGGCGCTAACCGAGATACCGGGCGGGGGCAAGTTGCTGGTCCAGTCGCAGCAGGGTCCCTGGGCAGTGCAGGCAGACGGCTCGCGGCGCCTGCTCGGCGACTATCGCGAAGCGACCTGGTCGCCCCACGGCCTATTCGTCGCCGTCGCGGCGGAAAGGACGCTGAGCGCAATCGAGCCAGACGGGACACCCCGCTGGTCGATCTCGGCGAGCGATCGCGTCCACGATCCCCGCTGGTCGCCGTCGGGCTTCCGTATCGCCTATCAGGCAGGAGGCTCGCTGCGGGTGGTGAGGGCCGATGGAACGGGAGACGCGCTGATCGGACCAGCAAGCCCCGCAGTGCCTCCCGCTTGGTTCCCGCCCGGCCTTCATCTGCTGGCCTACGTCGATGACGAGCGGCGGACCGTGATCGCGGAGACCGACGCCGCGCGGAGGATGGATGCCGCTGACGCCTCGCCCGGAGTCGTCGGACTGAGCTGGAGTGCCAGCGGCGACAGACTCATTGAAATCTCCCGACGCGGCATCTGGCTTCGAGACGTGCGCATGAACAAGCTTGCCAGCAGTCTCAAGCTCGGCGCAGCGCGGCGAATTCCCCTCCCGGCCGCGGCGGTGGTCCGCGCTGCGGCCTTTTCACCGCGCGGGCGCACGATCGCGGTCTTGCTAGATCGCTCGTTGGGCTCCGGACCGCCGCGCAGCGAAGCGCTGCTGATCGACCCGGCAGGCGGCCCGCTGCGCCGCCTCTTTGGCGTCTCCGGCCATCTCACCGAACTCGCCTGGTCGCCGGACGGCCGCCGTCTGCTGCTCGCCTGGTCCGCAGCGAACCAGTGGCTGTTCGTCCCAACCGAAGGCGGCCCCCGCCTGCGAGCGATCGCCGATATCGCCGCCGTCTTCGCCCCGGGCAACGCCAGGCGAGCGACCTTCCCGCGGGTCGCAGGCTGGTGCTGCTAGCCCCTCGACCGCGCCGCGTCAGGCGCCCGGCTCGCGTAGTTGCTGGGCGGGGGTGAAGAAATTGCGGTAGGCGAGCGCCGTGGCGACCAGCCCCGCAATCGCGACGCTGCCGAGCAGGGCGTAGAGGAGGATCAGCTGCAGGCGGACGGCGTCGGTCGGGTTGGCGCCGGCGAGCAGCATGCCGACCATCGTGCCCGGGAAGAAGATCAGGCCGGTCGTCTTGGTCGAATCGACCAGGGAGATCATCCCCGAGCGCAGGGCGCGGCGAACGAACGGAGCGGCGGCCTCCTGCGCGGTTGCGCCAAGCGCCAGCGTCGCCTCGATCTTGCCGCGCGAGTCGGCCATCTCGTCGCCGAGCCGGTTGAGCGCCACGGCCGAGGCGGTCATCGCGTTGCCGATCACCATGCCGCCGACGGGGACGAGGTAGCGCGCGGTGGCTTCGAAGACGCCGAGAGCGACGACCATCCCAAGCGTCGTGGCGCCCGCGATCGCCAGCGCGATCAACAGCGGCCAGAAGGCATCGGGAACCTTCTTCGCCCGGCTGCGCGCGGTCAGCGCTCCGAAAACGACCATCACCGCCAGCAGGCCGAAAACGAGCCAGAGCGTGTCGGCTTCGAAGATCAGCTTGATCGCGTAGCCAATCGCTGTCAGCTGGACGAAGGACCGCACGGTGGCGATGCCGATGTCGCGCTCGAGGTCGGCCTTGCGCCAGAAGGAGATCGCAGCCGCGAGCGCCACCAGCGCCAGCGATGCCGCGACCTGCCCGGGGCTGAGGTGGATCGAGGTGCTCAGGCCATCAGCTCCTCGATCGGACCGGCCTCGACCGCCCTGCCATCCTCCAGCCGCACCACCCAATCGCCGAGGCGGCGCGCCTGCTGCGGGTCGTGGCTGACCAGCACGATCGAGATCTCGAGCTCGCGGCGCAGCTCGGCGAGGGTCGACTCGATCGCCTCGCGAGCGGCACTGTCAAGAGCCGAGGTCGGCTCGTCGAGCAGCAGGACGGCCGGCTGCTGGGCCAAGGCGCGCGCCAGCATGGCCCGCTGCTGCTCGCCGACCGAGAGCTGGGCGACGTCGCGCCCGGCGAATGCCGAGTCGAGTCCGGCGAGATGCAGGCAGTGTTCGAGGTCGAGCTCCTTGCCGGCCAGCCCGGCCGCGTAGCGCAGGTTCGCCTCGACCGTCCCCTCCAGCAGCGCTGGCAGCTGGGGGACCAGGGAGACCTCGCGGCGCAGGGCCAGCGGGCCGTAGTCCTCGAGCGGCCGGCCCCGGTAGGTGATCGACCCGGAGTCCGGATCGGCGAGCCTGTTCAGCAGCCGCAACAGCGTCGACTTGCCGGCACCCGAGGGCCCGACTATCGCCGTCACCCCGGCTGGGATCGCGGCGCTGATCGAGTCGAGGACGCGGCGATCGCCGCGGTTGAGGCCGACCTCGCTGAGCTCGAACAGCACAGCGGGATCGTGACCGATTCGGGCGTGTCTGACTTAAACCCCCTCTATGGGCGGGGTGAAGTCAGACACGCCGGCGCAGACACGCCAGCGCAAGATGACTGCCGGCCGCGACCCAATGCCGGTGACGCTGCCTGCGGACTGGAACAATCGGGTAGGTGAACGGCGATGGCTAGAGCGATCTGGAGTGGCTCGATCAGCTTCGGGCTCCTCAACGTGCCCGTGAAGCTGTACAGCGCGGTGGCGCGCCGCGGCATCTCACTGCGCGAGATCCGCGAGTCCGACGGCGCCCGCATCCGCCACCGGCGCGTCGCCGAAGGGACCGATGAGGAGGTGCCCTACGAGAAGATCGTCAAGGCCTTTGAGATCTCTCCGGACCGCTACGTGCCGCTGAGCAAAGAAGAGATGGCCTCGCTCGACCCAAAGAAGACGCGCGCGATCGAGGTCCAGGACTTCGTCGAGATCGCCGAGATCGACCCGATTTACTTCGACAGTCCCTACTACCTTGGCCCGGCCGACGGCGCCGAGAAGGCCTACTCGCTGCTGGCGCAGGCGATGGAGGAGTCGGGCAAGGTGGCGATCGCCCGCTTCGTCTTCCGCAACAAGGAGCACCTGGCGGCGATCCGGCCCACCAGCGAGGGCGTCCTCACCCTGACCACGATGCGCTTTGCCGACGAGGTCGTGCCGCCATCAGAACTCGACGACGTGCTGCCGGACGGGAAGCCGAAAGTCGCCAAACGCGAGGTCGAGATGGCCGAGCAACTGATCGACTCGCTGACCCGCAGCTTCGATCCCAGCATCTACCGCGACGAGTACCGCGAGGAGCTGCTGGCGATGATCGAACGCAAGGCCGCCGGCGAGGAGGTGATGGCGGCGCCGCAGGAGGATCGCGAGCCGACCAAGGCACCCGACCTGATGGCAGCGCTGGAGGAGAGCATCGCCGCCGTGCAGGGCAAGCGCGACGGGCAGGCAACGAAACCCGCAGCGAAGAAACGTCAGCCGAAAGCAAAAGCCAAGGCGAAGAAACCCGCCGCGAAGAAAAGCTCCGGCTCACGCGCCAAGGCCAAGTCCTCCAAATAGGTCGTGGCCACCAGCCAGCAGGTTGAGGTCGACGGGCGTGAGTTGAAGCTCACCAACCTCGACAAGGTCCTCTACCCCAAGGCCGGCTTCAGCAAGGGCGAGGTAGTCGACTACTACGCCAAGGTGGCGCCGGCGATCGTGCCACACCTGAAAGCGCGGCCGCTGACCCTGCGCCGCTTCCCCGAGGGCGTCGATGACACAGACGCCGCCTTCTTCGAGAAGCGCTGTCCCAAGCACCGGCCCGAGTGGGTGAAGACCGCGCCGATGGCGGCAAGCACCGGAACGATCGACTTCTGCGTCTGCGAAGACCTGCCGACCCTGGTCTGGATGGCGCAGCTCGCTGCGATCGAGCTGCACCCCTCGCTCTCGCTGGCGGTCGAGCTCGACCGCCCGACGGTGCTTGCTTTCGATCTCGACCCTGGTCCACCGGCCGAAATACTCTCCTGCTGTCGAGTGGCGCTGCGCCTGCGCGAGCTCTTCGCTCATTTCGGCCTCGAGTGCTTCCCCAAGACCTCGGGCTCGAAGGGCCTGCAGGTCTACGCACCACTCAACAACGCCAAGGTCAGCTACGAGGGAGACGACAAGGGCGGGGGGACAAAAGCGCTCGCCCGCGCGATCGCCCAGCTGCTTGAGAAGCAGACTCCTGACCTGGTCGTTTCGAAAATGAAGAAGGTCGAACGCAAAGGCAAGGTCTTCGTCGACTGGTCCCAGAACCACCGCCGCAAGACGACGATCGCCGTCTACTCCCTGCGCGCCCGCGAGCGCCCTACCGTCTCGACACCGCTGACCTGGGACGAGGTCGAACGCGCGGTCAAGAAGGACGACGCCGACTCACTCGTCTTCGAAGCCGGCGACGTCCTCAAGCGGATCGATAAGCACGGAGATCTCTTCGCCCCGGTGCTCGAGCTGAAGCAGAAGCTGCCCGAGCTTTAAATCAGACCACGAAACAATGGGGCTTGCCGTAGTTCTTCAACGCGACGGCGCCTGAGTGGTCGACGCCCCAGTGGAGGAGGATGTCGCACTCGACTTCTTCCCCCGGTTGAGGCGTTTTGGCATAGAAAAACGCCACTTCGCAGTCGAACCGGCTCTCGGATTTGCGGAGGCATTGCCCGACTGCGTAGTCGGTGCACTTGCTGTCTTCGCGGCAGCCGATCTGGGCGAATTCCTTGCTCACGTTCTTCGCCTGTCCGTAGCTCATGTGCCAGTGAAAGGCCTGTGCACCGGCAACTAGCAAGAAAAACGCGGCCAACACCAACATAACCAGCCTGACTCTCATCGATCCTCCCCAAATCGTTTGCGGCAACGTATAGGAACGATCGGAGTACTGCGGGGCTTTCGCGCAATCGGGCTCGCTCGAGCGTTACGCGCGACTAACCCAATGACTGGCGAACGACCGGCCTGCGAGTCGCCTTGACCTCGTCGAGGCGGCGCACAGGAGTCGTGTAGGGCGCCTGCTTGGCGATCTCCGCGTCCCCCTCGGCCTCGCTGAGGATCTGCTCGATCGCCTCGGCGAAGGCGTCGAGGCTCTCCTTGGTCTCGGTCTCGGTCGGCTCGATCATCAGGGCCTCGTCGACGAGGAGCGGGAAATAGACGGTCGGCGGATGGAAGCCGAAGTCGAGCAGGCGCTTGGCGAGGTCGAGGGTGGCCAGGCCGAGCTCGCGCCTCATCGGCTTGCCGGAGAGGACGAACTCGTGCATGCAGTGGCGGTCGAAGGCGACCGGCAGGCGCTCGCCGGCGCGACCTTCGGCGAGGCGCGCCTTCAGGTAGTTGGCGTTTAGCACCGCCGTCTCGGAGGCCTCGGCGAGGCCGTCGCCGCCGAGGCTGAGGATGTAGGCGTAGGAGCGGACGAAGACGCCGAAGTTGCCCTGGAAGCCGCGTAGGCGGCCGATCGACTTGGGCCGCTCCAGGTCGAAATCGAAGCTGGGGCCGCCGCCGTTGTCGCCCTCGCGGCGCACCACCTGGGGGCGCGGCAGAAAGGGCTCGATCCGCTCCGACACCGCGATCGGGCCGGCGCCCGGGCCGCCGCCGCCGTGCGGCTGGCTGAAGGACTTGTGCAGGTTGACGTGGACGATGTCAAAGCCCATGTCGCCGGGCCGCGAGTGGCCCATCACGGCGTTGAGGTTGGCGCCGTCGTAGTAGAGCGTCCCGCCCGCCGCGTGGATCAGTCCAGCGATCTCGGCGATGTTCTCGTCGAAGAGCCCGAGCGTGTTGGGATTGGTCAGCATCAGGCAGGCGACCTGGTCGGGGTCCGCGTCGATCTTCGCGCGCAGATCGTCCATCTCGACCCCGCCGCGCTCGTTGGTGGCGACCTTGACGACCTCGTAGCCGGCCATCGTCACCGAGGCGGGATTGGTCCCGTGCGAGGTGTCGGGAGCGAGCACCTTGGTCCGCTCTTCGCCACGGTCGGCGTGGTAGGCGCGGGTCAGCAGCAGGCCGGCAAGCTCACCGTGGGAGCCGGCCGAGGGCTGCAGGCTGACGTGGGGCAGCCCGCAGATCTCGCCGAGGCTCTCCTGCAGCAGCCACATCAGCTCCAGCGCCCCCTGGGCCCGCTTGGGGTCCTGCGCCGGGTGCAGACGGGCGTGGCCGGGAAGCGCCGCGACCCGCTCGTTGAGCCGCGGGTTGTGCTTCATCGTGCAGGAGCCGAGCGGGTAGAAGCCGCTGTCGAGGTCGAAGTTGCGCCGCGAGAGCTTGTTGTAGTGACGAACGATCTCGGGCTCGGCGATCTCCGGCAGCCGTGGCGGCTCCGTACGCAGCAGATCGGCTGGGATCAGCTCGTCGAGCGAGCGCTCCGGCACTTCGGCCTCGGGAAGCACGGCCGCGCGCCGTCCCGCCTTCGACTTCTCATAGATCGTCCGCGCCCGTTCGCGCTGCATCGGCGTCTCGGCGCCCGACATCAGCTCACTCCCTCCGCTGCTGGCGCCTTTCTCCCGCTATCCGGGGGAAAGGCGCCAGGCCCGGCCGCAATGGCCGCCCCGAGCGCCTTGGCGAGCTCGTCGATCTGGGCCTTGGTGCGGCGCTCGGTGATCGCGACGAGCAGGGCGTCCTCGTACTCCGGAAAATCCCGGCCGAGCGGGTAGCCGGCGGCGATGCCGCGCTCGGCGCAGCGCTCTAGGACGCGGTCGACCGGCGCGTCGAGGCGAATGGCGAACTCGCGCGCCACCGGCGCCTCGTGCAGCAGCTCGACACCCTCGACGGCGCCGAGTCGCTCGCGGGCGTAAGCGGTGCGGCGGACCAGCAGCTCGCCCAACTCGCGGAAGCCCTCGCGGCCGAGCCAGGCGAGGTGGACCATCGCCCCCAACGCGTTGAGCGCCTGGGCGGTGCAGATGTTGTGGGTCGCCTTCTCGCGGCGGATGTGCTGCTCGCGGGTCTGCAGGGCGAGGACGAAGCCGCGGCGGCCGTCGACGTCGTCGGTTTCGCCGGCGATCCGTCCCGGCATGCGGCGGATCTGCTCCTCGGTCGCGCAGAAGAAGCCGAAGGAGGGACCGCCGAAGTCGAGCCGGTTGCCAAGCGGTTGGCCCTCGCCGAGGGCGATGTCAGCGCCGCACTCGCCGGGGGGCTTGAGCACGCCGAGCGTCATCGGGTCGGTGGCGACGATCAACAGCGCCCCGTGCTCCTTGGCCGCCGCGCCGAGCGCTTCGACCCGCTCGATCGCGCCGAGGAAGTTGGGACTCTGCAGGAAGACCGCCGCGGTCGTCTCGTCGACGGCCGCCGCGAGCGCCTCGGCATCGGTCTCGCCGTCGCTGAGGCCGACCTCAACCATCTCGGCGCCGTAGCCGACCGCATAAGTCTCGAGCGTCTCGCGGCTGTGCGGGTGCAGCCCGCGCGAGACGACGAAGCGCTTGCGGCCGGTCGCGGCCATCGCCAGATAGCCGGCCGAGGCGACCGACGAGGGACCCTCGTAGAGGCCGGCGTTGGAGACGGGCAGCCCGGTCAGCTCCGACATCGCCGTCTGGAACTCGAACATCACCTGCAGCCCGCCTTGGGAGATCTCCGGCTGGTAGGGCGTGTAGGGGGTTAGGAACTCCGAGCGCTGGGTGATCGCGTCGACGATCGCCGGCACGTAGTGGTCGTACATCCCGGCGCCGACGAAGCAGACCTGCTTCTCGGCGTCCTCGTTGCTGGCCGCCAGCGCCGCCAGCCGCTCGAAGACCTCGGCCTCGCTCATTCCCGCCGGCAGCGCCAGGGGGCGGCCGAGCCGCAGCGGCTCGGGGATCTGCTCGAAGAGATCGTCGACCGAGTCGACGCCGATCGCGGCCAACATCTCGGCTCGGTCGGCGTCGGTGGCTGAGGTGTAGCGGGTCACGCGCTCAGAGTCTGCCGCATTGCCAGGGTGTGCGGCTGGCGAGCGCCGGACCAAGCGGGGCGAGGACGCAGGGAGGCCGAATAGCAGCGCTATTTGGCCGACTGAGGACGCTGCACCGCGCAGTGTCCGCCGCCGCCAAGCGTGCGCCCTGGCGAGGCGGCAGACTCCAGGCTACGGAAGCCGGGGGGCGGGACGGTCTAGGAATTTTCCAGCAGCTTGCGATATTCGTCGGCCCCGAGCAACGCCCCGGCCTCCTCCGGCGAGGTCAGCCTGACCTTGACCAGCCAGCCCTCACCGTATGGGTCCTCGTTGATTTTCTCCGGCGTGTCTTCGAGCGAGTCGTTGACCTCGACGATCTCGCCGGAGAGCGGCGCGATCACGTCGGAGACCGCCTTGACCGACTCGACCTCAGCGTAGGAGGCGTCTTTGGAGATCGTCACTCCCACCTCGGGCGCGTCGTAGAAAACGACCTCGCCGAGGCTGTCCTGGGCATACCAGGTGATCCCGAAAACGGCGTGGTCGTCCCCGTCGAGTCGCGCCCAGTCGTGCTGGTCGTGGTAGAGCAGATCGTCGGGGTAGCTCGCGTCGGGCAACGTCACTTCTCCTTGCGGTAGATGGGCTTGGAAGCTATCCGGGCGGGGCGATGCTTGCCGCGCACGTCGATCTCGACCGCCGTGTCGGGATCGGCCAAGTCGGCACGAACGTAGGCCATCCCGATGCCGAGCTCGAGCGACGGCGAGAAGGTGCCTGAAGTGACCACTCCCACCCGCTCCCCATCGGAGAGGACCGGGTTGCCCTCGCGCGGTATGCCGGCCCCTTCGATCTTGAACGGAGCAAGCTTCTCCACCGGGCCCTCTCGGCGCGCCCGGGCGACCGCCTCGGCGCCGATGAAGCCAGTCGACTCGGCGCAGCACCAGCCGAGTCCGGCTTCGATCGGATTGCGCTCCGGCGTCAGGTCGTTGCCGTGCAGGTGGAAGCAGACCTCAAGGCGCAGCGTGTCACGGGCGCCGAGGCCGCAGGGGACGACGCCGGCGTCGAGCAGCTCGACCCAGATCGCCGGCGCCACCTCGGGGTCGATCAGGAGCTCGACCCCGTCCTCGCCGGTGTAGCCGGTGCCGCAGGCGAAGGCCGGGCGGCCGCCGATCCGCAGCGGCGCGATCCGCATCCGCGCCGGCAGCTCGAGGCGCAGCGCGCGGCTGACGATGGCACGCGCGTGCGGGCCCTGCAGTGCGAGCATCGCGTAGCGGTCGGCGACGTCTCGCACGGCGACGTCGCCAACCTGACGGCTCCAACGCCCCAGCCAGGCGAGATCGGCGGCGTGGTTGGCCGAGTTGGTGACGATTAGGTAGCGATCGCCGCCGAGCCGGTAGGTGAAGAGATCGTCGAGGACGCCGCCCTCTTCGTTGCAGAGGCAGGAATACTGGGCGCCGCCGATTCCAATCTTGGCGACGTCGTTGGAGAGCACGCGCTGGAGGAAGGCAAGCGCCCCCGGGCCCTCGACCTCGACCTCGCCCATGTGCGAGACGTCGAACATTCCCGCGTGCGTCCGCACCGCCGAATGCTCCTCGCGGATCCCCTCGTAGATCACCGGCATCTCCCAGCCCGCAAACGGAACGAGCTTGGCGCCAAGCTCGGCATGCCGCTCGTACAGGGGAGTGCGCCTCAGCGCCGCGTCAGCCACGCGCGGCAGCGTATTGAAGAGCTGTGGCAAGCTCGTTCGCGGAGATGAACGAGCAGTCACACAGCGAGATCCGCCGGGCCGGCGCTGGCGATGCCGCCAACGTCGCCCGCCTCCTGCATGACTTCAACACCGAATACGAGGACTTCACCCCCGGCGTCCCCATGCTCACCGAGCGCCTGGGAGAACTGCTCGCCGACGGCGCGATCACCGTCCTGCTCGCGGGCGACCCGCCGGACGGCTTCGCCCTCTTCCGCACCCGCCCCTCGCTCTGGTCCAAGGGAGGCGACACCTACCTCGAAGAGCTCTACGTCATCCCCGAGCGACGCGGCCAAGGCATCGGCGGCGCACTACTGGATGCCGCGATCGAGCTGGCCCGCGAAATGGGCGCCGACCACTTCGAGCTGACCACAGGGGAAGACGACACCGAAGCGCGAGCCCTCTACGAGAGCCGAAAGCTCACGAATCGAGAAGGCGCCCCCGACGGCCCCCGAATGCTCTACTACGAGCTGGACCTCTAGAAGCTAAAGGGGAGGGCGACGCGGAGACGCGCTCGAACGCTCATCGCCTGGCCCGGGCGTGTCGAGGGGCCATCGTGAGGCCCTCCCGACGAACTCCCGCGAAGCGGCGGCGGGAGGGCCTCACGATGGCCCCACCCCACCCCAGATCTATTCTTTGAGGAACCCGGGAACGTCTATGTCGTCGTCGCTCACCCGCAGTTTGCGGATATCCGTGTCCTCCGCCGAGATCCGCGGCCGGCTCTCGTAACGCCGCCGCACCCGCTGCGGCGACCGAGCAAGCAGCTCGAAGCCCTCGAACCCAGTGGCGATGACGGTAACCCGCACCTCGTCGCGCATCGACTGGTCGACCACGGAGCCAAAGATGATGTTGGCGTTGTCGTCGGCCTCGGCCTGGACCAGCTGGGCGGCCTCGTTGACCTCAAACAGGCCGAGGTCCTCCGGGCCGGTGATGTTGAGCAGCATTCCCGTGGCCCCCTTGATCGACTCCTCGATCAGCGGCGAGGTGATCGCCGCCTTGGCGGCGTCGAGCGCGCGGGCCTCGCCAGAAGCCGAGCCGACACCCATCAAGGCCGAACCGGCGTCGCGCATAATCGTGCGCACGTCGGCGAAGTCGAGGTTGATCAGGCCGGGGATCGTGATCAGGTCGGTGATGCCCTGCACGCCCTGGCGCAAGATGTCATCGGCCTGGCGGAAGGCCTCGAGCACGCTGGTGCGCCGCTCGACCGCCTGCAGCAGCTTCTCGTTGGGGACGATGATCAGGGTGTCGACGTTGTTGCGCAGCTTCTCGATGCCCTCGAGCGCTTGCTGCATACGTCGTTTGCCCTCGAACTCAAAAGGCTTGGTTACGGCGCCGACTGTTAGCGCGCCGATCTCTTCCTTGGCGATCTCGGCGATCACCGGCGCCGAGCCGGTGCCCGTGCCGCCGCCCTCGCCCGCAGTGACGAAGACCATGTCAGCGCCCTTCAGCGCCTCCTTGATCTCGTCACGACTCTCCGCCGCCGCACCCGCCCCAACCTCCGGGTTACCGCCAGCGCCGAGGCCGCGGGTCAACTCCTGACCGATCGAGAGCTTGATGTCGGCGTCGCAGGCCTGCAGCGCCTGAGCATCGGTGTTGACGGCGACGAACTCGACGCCGCGAATGCCGGCATCGACCATGCGACTAACGGCGTTGGTGCCGCCGCCGCCGGCGCCGACCACCTTGATCACCGCGAGGTATGTGGATTCCATCTCCCGATTTCTCCAAGCCCAGTCCCCTTGGGGCTGGATATGTCCCGGTCCGGAGGACTGGGTGTTGAGTTGAGCCTTTGTTCCGTCTGACGCTACAGCAATGCTTAAGGGTTCAAGGGTACTTCGTAACCGCGGAAATTGCGCTCAACGTAGGGCATTTCGTGGGGTCTGTCAAACGGACGGGCGGCATCCTGCACGGGCAAATCTCAAGGCTGACTTGAGGGTTGAAGGTATCTAACCCTATGGTTGAGGGTTTAAGGGAGCGGCGGGAGCGTATGCCCAGAGCCACTAGTTGCGGGGTGTGCGGGAGCGTGCAGGTCTACATAATCGAGTGAGCTGGTTTCCGGACTGGCCAGCACCGCGGCTGCCGCCCTCCACTTTCTTGCCGCGGCAACCGAGTTGCCGAATCGCAATTCGATCCCCGAGGTGAGATTGACGTCCACGCCGCTTTCGCCGAAGTAGCTGCTCTCGACGTAGGGCAGGAGGGCATCGGGGGCTGCGGCAAGGACGCGAACCTGCTCGAGCATGGTGCCCTTGAGG
>JBKPOV010000036.1:0-29472 GCA_046733315.1 Actinomycetota bacterium | reverse complement strand
GTCGAGAAGGCATTCGGAGAAGTGCTCGAACGGCGCAAGAAGAGCTGAGATGCCAGAGATCCCTGCTCAGCGTCCGTAAAGACTGGTGGCGGTTGGGGACGGGGTGCCACCCGGCAAAAAGGGCACCCCGTCCCGTCGCCCCTTCAGGCGGCTGCAGATACCTCTGCGTCGTCGCCGCCCTCTTGGCCGCGGGGAGTCGAGGCCCCACCTCCGTCGGGCGGTGAGTCACCGCTGAAGCTCTTGGTCTGCCCGGGCCGCAGGTAGACGATCTGGCCCTCGCGCAGCTCCAGCTTCTGCAGCTCGGCGCGGGTCAGCTGGGCCCAGACCTCGGTGCCGTCGGCGAGCACGACCTCGACCCGGATCTCGAAGCCGAGGGCGACGATGCGCTGCACCATCGCCTCCTCGGCGCCGTCCTCGCGGTCGAGCACGACCGACATGTCATGCGGCCGCACGAAGTCCTCGCCGAGCCGGTTGACCTCGCCGACGAAGCTCATCACGAACTCGTTGGCGGGGTGGTCGTAGAGGTCGTCGGCGCTGCCCGACTGCTCCACCCGACCCTCGTTCATCACGACCAGCTGGCCGGCGACGTCCATCGCCTCCTCCTGGTCGTGGGTGACGAAGATCGTCGTCACGTGCATCTCGTCGTGGAGCCGCCGCAGCCACGTGCGCAGGTCCTTGCGGACCTTTGCATCGAGGGCGCCAAAGGGCTCGTCCAGCAGCAGCACCTGCGGCTCGACCGCGAGCGCCCGCGCCAGGGCCATGCGCTGGCGCTGACCGCCGGAGAGCTGTGAGGGGAAGCGGCCGGCGAGGCCGTCGAGCTGGACCAGCTGGAGCAGCTCGTGCACGCGGGTGGAGATCTTCGTCTTCTCCCACTTGCGGATCTTCAGCCCGAAGGCGACGTTGTCGTAGACCGTCATGTGCTTGAAGGCGGCGTAGTGCTGGAAGACGAAGCCGACGCCACGCTTCTGCGCTGGCTTCGCGGTCGCGTCCTCGTCGTTGATCGTCACCTGCCCCGAGTCCAGGTCCTCGAGCCCGGCGATCGCCCGCAGCAGGGTGGACTTGCCGCTGCCGCTGGGACCAAGCAGAGCCGTCAGCGAGCCGTCGGGGACATCGATCGATACGTCGTCGAGCGCCTGAAAGTCACCGAAGCGCTTGTTTGCTCCCTCGACTGAGATTCCCATCAGGCGTCCTCCTTTCGTTTGAGCAGGTTCATTGCGAACAGGGTGATCAGCGCCAGGAGCGCCAGCACCAGGGAGGCGCCGTAGGCGCCGGTGGAGTTGAAGTTGGCGTACTGCTTCTCGACGAACAGCGGCAGGGTCTGGGTCTGCCCGCTGATCGAGCCGGAGACGATCGTCACCGCGCCGAACTCGCCCAGCACCCGCGCGGTGGTGAGGACGACGCCGTAGGCGACGCCCCAGCGGATCGACGGCAGGGTGATCTTCCAAAAGGTCTGCCAGCCGTTCGCACCGAGGGTCGAGGCGGCCATCTCCTGGTCGGTGCCGATCTCCTGCAGCACCGGCACCGTCTCACGGACCACGAACGGCAGCGAGACGAAGATGCTGGCGAGGACCATCCCCGGTACCGAGAAGAGAATCTCGATCCCGTTTTCGCCGAGGAACGCGAACCAGCCGCCGGTTCCGTAGAGGAGGAAGAGCGAGAGGCCGATGACGACCGGCGAGACCGCGAACGGGAGGTTGATTATCGCGTCGATCACCGGATTCGCCTTCGACTTGCGGCGGACCAGGAGCAGCGCGCAGCCGATCCCGAAGATCGTGTTGAGCGGCACCGCGATCACGACCATCAGCAGCGTCAGCTTCAGCGCGTGCAGGCCGTCGGGGGAGGTGATCGCGTCGAGCGGCGGACCGATCCCGTCTTCGAAGGTCTTGTAGAAGATCATCACCAGCGGGATCAGCAGCAGCATCGTCAGGTAGCCGAGCCCGAGCACTCGCAAGCTCCAGCGGCTGGCGGGATTCGCGCCCATCAGACCCCACCTCCGTCGCCGCCAACATCCTTGGCGAGCGTCGGGATGAACTCGCTCGAACTGCGGTCGTGGCGGATCGCCCAGCGCTGGATCAACGAGACGACGGCGAGCAGCAAGAGCGAGGCGACGAGCAGGACCACCGAGACGGCGGAGGCGCCGATCTCGTTGCCGGACTCGATCTGGTTGCGGATGAAGACCGAGGAGACGGTCGTGTCGGGCAGCCCGCCCGCGAAGAGGAGGACGGAGCCGAACTCGCCCAGCGCTCGGGCGAAAGCGAGGGCGACGCCGGCGGCAAGGCCGGGAAGGAGGTTGGGGAAGATGATGCGGCGGAAGATCGTGAAGTTGCCGGCTCCGAGCGAGGCGGCGGCGGCCTCCATCTCACGGTCCATCTCCAGCAGCAGCGGTTGCACGGCGCGGACGACGAAGGGGAGGGTGACGAACATCAGCGCTACGACGACGGCGGCCTGAGTCGCCGCCAGGTGAATCCCCAGCGGGCTGTCGTTGCCGTACAGCGTCAGCAGGGTGAGGCTGGCGACGATCGTCGGCAGGGCAAAGGGGAGGTCGATCACCGCGTTGACCGCGCTTTTGCCGGGGAAGTCGTCGCGAACCAGCAGCCAGGCGAGGATCGTGCCGAAGATCCCGTTGACCACGACCACGATCAGCGAGCAGACGACGGTCAGCTTCAGGCTCTTCAGCGCCAGCGGCGAGGTGACCTGGTCCCAGAAGGCGCCGAGGCCACCGGCGAAGGCTTCGCTGACGACGGCCGCCAGCGGCAACAGCACGATGATGCTCAGGTAGAGCATGACCGTGCCGCCGCCGACGCTGAGCCCGGGCAGGCGAATGCCCGCCCGGGGTGCTGGAGCTGACGTTGCGCTTGCCGGGTGCGCGGACATCAGCCTGAGGTGGAGACCCCGAGTTCGGTCTCGATCTTCGCGACCGAACCCGTTTCGTCATCGAAGAACTCGTCGTTGACTTTGCCCCAGCCGCCGAACTGGCTGATCTTGAACAGTTCCACCGGGGTCGGGAACTGCTTCTCGTCGACCAGCTTCGGATTGACCGGGCGGTAGCCATTTTCGGCCCAGATTTCCTGGCCTTCGTCGGACCAGATGAAATCGAGGAAATCCTCTGCCGCGGGCTCAGGCGCTCCTTTGGTGACGGCGATCGGAGTTTCGATCAGGATCGTCGAGGGCGGCACGACGTATTCGAGGTCTTCGCCTTCCTCTTCGGCCTTGATCGCCTCGTTCTCGTAGCCGAGCAGAACATCGCCTTGGCCCTGGGTGAAAGCGGCGAGGGCATCGCGGGCGCTGCCCGGCTGCGCGACCGTCTTTTCGAGCAGCGTCTTGACGCCGGCGAGGGCCTCGTCAGGCGACTTGCCCTCGTTGATCAGGGTGCCGTAGACGGCCATGATGTTCCAGCGCGCCGCGCCGGAGCTGAATGGGTTGGGGGTGACCACGTCGACGTCCTTGCTGAGCACGTCGTCGAGCGTCTGGATTCCCTCCGGGTTGCCCTTGCGGACGCTGATCACGACGATCGAGTCCTGGGCGATGCCGCCATATTTCTGCTTGTCCCAATCTTTGGCGACGAGGCCGCCTTCTTCGACCAGCCGTTCCATGTCACCGGCCTGGGCGAAGTGGACGACGGAGGCGGGCTGACCGGCCACGACGGCGCGGCTCTGGTCGCCGGAGGCGCCGAACGAGTTGCTGAAGCTGACGCCGCTGCCCGCGGAAGTCTCTTCGAAAGCCGGCTCCAGATCTTCCTGGTAGACGGCTTCGGGAGTGGAGTAGCCGACCACGTCGAGCTTGCCGCCCCCCGAGGAGGAACCGCTGCTCTCGTCGCTGCTGCTTCCACATCCGGCGATCACGACTGCCAGCGCCAAAACAGCGGCCAGCAGGGCCGCTTTGACGCTGCGCCGCCGGGTTACCTTGCGAGCGTTCCGCATAGAAAGGAATCCTTTCTTTGTCTACTGGTTTAGTTTTTTGAGTGACTTAGTTCTAAAAGAAGTCGGCAGGGTAGCACAATGTCGATCGGCAAAGTCGTAAATGCCGATACGAATTCGGTGATTGCTGTTTCCGGTGCGCTTTATCCGTCCTATAACCGGAAAAGGCGCACCGGAAGGGGCCCGCGCTGGCGAGCCGCGCCAGTTAGCCGCCGTGCTCAGTGCGGGCTTGCTATGCCGCCGCCGACCGACGGGGGTGGCGCGGGAGCCGCTTCTGGGGCGGGTTCGGGCGCCGCTTCTGGAGCCGGTTCGGCTTTCGGGGCAGGCTCGGCCCCTTCGTCCCCGCCATCTCCCTCGTCCTGCTTCGACGGCTTCTCATCGCTCGATTCTTCTTCGTATTCGTCGTATTCGTATTCGCTTGCGGAGCCCGAGGAGCCGGAGGTCTGATCGCTGTCGAGACCTGAGAGTTCAGGCAGAGCCGAGGGTTCGGGGAATTCGGGGCAGTCGCCGGCAACGGCGGATTCCATGAAGGAGCGCCAGATCGGGCCCGCGGTCGGCCCGCCGAAGCCGGTCGCTTCGCGCGACTGCGGGTGCCCGACCCAGACCGCGGTTGAGTAGAGCGGCGTGTAGCCGACGAACCAGGCGTCGGAGAGGTCCTCCGACGTGCCGGTCTTGCCGGCCTCAGCGGCGCAGCCCATGTAGGTGTAGCCGGCGCCAGTGCCCTGGGTGATCACGCCCTCCAGCAGCCTGGTCACTTCGTATGCCTGCCCCTCGGTGAGCACACGCTCGCCGGCGTCGGGATCGGTTTCCTCGACCTTGCCGTTGGGGAACTCGACCCGGCTGATCGCGGTCGGCTCGTGATGGATGCCGCCATTAGCCAGGGTCGCGTAGCCATCGGCCTGTTCGAGCGGAGTGACGCCGATCGCGAGACCGCCGATCGCCTCAGCCGGCACCGATTCGAGCGGCGCCTCGATGCCCATTTCATGGGCAGTCTCGGTGACGCTTTCGGGCCCGACGTCGAGGTCGAGCTGGGCGAAGATGACGTTGACCGACTCCCAGGTCGCTGAGGCCAGCGACATCGTGCCGCCGCCTGGCTCGGCGTTGTTGACCGTCCAGGTCCCACCGCCGGGCGTTTCCAGGGTCTTCGGCGAGGTGCCGTCGTAGTAGGTGGTGTCGGGATCGATGCCCTGCTTGATCGCCGTCGCCAGCACGTAGGTCTTGAAGGAGGAGCCGGGCTGGCGGTGTGCCTGCCAGGCGTAGTTGAATTCGCTTTCGCTTTCGAACCCTTCGGTGGAGGCGAGGGCGACGATCTCACCGGTAGAGGGATCGACCGAGGCGAGCCCCGCGGCCGGACCGCCTTCGGGGTAGCAGACGCTGCACGAGTCCACCGCTTCCTGCGCCCGTTCCTGCAGCTCGGGATCGATCGTCGTATAGGCCTTGAGCCCGCCGAGGCGCACGGTGTTGATCCCGTATTTGTCGATCAGCTCCTGCTGGACGAGGTCGAAGAGGAACGGGTCGCGGATCACCCGGTACTTGTGGCCGGGACTGAGGCCGAGGCCTCTGCTCAGTGCCTCGCGATATTCGGCCCCGTCGATGTAACCCTCCTCGTGCATCGCGTCGAGCACCTCGTTGCGGCGCTGAATTGCGGCGTGCGGGTCGAGGAAGGGGTTGTATTCCGAGGGCGCCTGGGGCAGGCCGGCGATCAGCGCAGATTCGATCAGGCCGAGGTCCTTGGCGGGCTTTCCGTAGTAGGTCTGCGCGGCAGCCTCGACACCGACCGCGGTCTCCCCTTCAACCGTCCCGTAGGGCGCCGTGTTGAGGTAAGCGGTGAGGATCCAATCCTTCGTGTGCGCGTCCTCCATCTCGTAGGCGAGGTGCGCTTCGATCAGCTTTCGCTTGATCGTCTCCTGGGGGTTCTGGATGTAGAGGTTGCGGACCAGCTGCTGGGTTATCGTCGAGGCTCCCTGAACCGGCTTGCCGCCGGCGAGCAGGTCCTTCCAGGCGGCGCGGGCAATCCCCGCTGGATCGAGAGCACCGTGGTTGAAGTAGTTCTTGTCCTCGATCGCGACCGTCGCGTCGCGCAAGGTCTGAGGCATCGCCCGTCCCGGCACAGGCTGGCGGATGTTTTCCGCCTGGATGAAGCCGATCAGGCTGCCGTCGGCGGCGTAGATCGCCGAGGAGCGGCCCTTCTGCACCGGCTTGAGGCTGGAGAGCGGCGGCGCCGACTCATAGACGTCGACGGCCCAGCCGCCCGCCACCCCACCGGCAACCACGGCGACAGCGGCCCCAACCCCCAGGGGGACCAGAATCTTGTTCCACTTCGAGGTGTGCAACCTGCGTCTGCGCAGGCGCGTTCGGCGAGCCATTGAGCCGCGAATTGTAGGGAGGCCGCTAGGCTGCGAAGTCGATGGCGCGCTTCCTGCACACCTGCTACCGAATCGGCGAGATCGACCGCTCAGTCGCCTTCTACGAGAAGATCGGCTTCGAAGAGACCGGCCGCATGCCGATCGGCGATGAGGCGATCAACGTCTTCATGAACCTGCCCGGCGAAGATCCCGTGCTGGAGCTGACCTACAACCACGGCGTCACGAGCTACGAGCTCGGCACCGGCTACAACCACATCGCCCTGATGGTCGACGATCTCGACGCTACCCTCGAGACGCTCGCGGCCGACGCAATCGAGCCCGAAAAACCGCCCTACCGCCCCGGCGGCCGCAGCGAGGGCCACTTCATCTGCTTCCTCCGCGACCCCGACGGCTATCGGATCGAGCTGATCGGGTCGGGCTGAGTCCGACTGCGTTGAGAGGGAGCGGCCTCTGAGACCGCCTCCCCCTCAGGCATGCCAGGAGTCCGCTCAGTGCGGCCCGGGGCAATGCGGATGGTCGTTATCGCTTTGACAGGGTGAGCTGTTGGGGTGGAAATGGCCAGAGTTGCCGGCCTCGTTCGGGCCGCCCACGGCATAGGCGGGGCCGGCCGCCATCAACGCCATCGTTGCGGCGAGGGCGGCCACGTTGCGGATCCGCTTCATCATCATCTACCTCCATTGCTCATTGGCTCAGGCAGGACGGTCGCGGGCATCCAGGCGCGGCGACTGGTACGTCCCACAGCCATGGGACTAGGCCTACCCGAACATTCGTCTAGTCAACCCGAACGAGACCCGAGGTGACTAGGGCACGACCTCGAACTGGGCCATCAGGCCGTGGTCCTCGTGGTCGAGCATGTGGCAGTGGATGACGAACTTGCCGGTGTAGTCGGCGAAGTGGCCGGCGAGGAGGATGCGTTCCCGCGGGTAGATGAAGAAGGTCTCCTTGAGGCAGTCTTCCCAGGGCGGCGGCTTGCGGCCGTTGCGTGAGAGCAGGTACCAGTCGGTGTGGTGCAGGTGCATCAGGTGGGCGACGTCGGTGCGGTTGACGATCTCCCAGGTCTCGGTGGTGCCGAGCTTTGGGTGGGCATCGGCGTAGGCGGGATTGAAGGTGCGGCCGTTGATCCGCCAGGTCGTCTTGAAGAAGCCGCCGATCGAGATCTCCCAGGTGTGTTTCGGCTTCTCGGAGACGTGCCTGGTCCAAGCCGGCAAGGGGCGCAGCTTGCGAGGCACGCGGGTGCGGTCGGCACGGTGCGTCGAATCGACGCGGAACTGCATCAACGCGCCGACGTAGGGATGAGTTCCAGCCGGATGCCGGGCGCCGTGGCGAGGCCCACTGCGCAACTCGACGCTCTCGCCACGAGCCGTAGCGAAGTCGACGATCAGCTCGACTCGCTCCGCCGGGCCGATGAAGATCTCCTCGCGGCGCACCGGTTTCGGCATCAAGCCGCTTTCGGTGCCGATCTGGATCAGCGGCGCCCCGTTGGAGAGGTAGAGGTTGTAGGGCCGGAACTGCGACGCGTTGAGGATGCGCAGCCGGTAGCGCTGGGCGCTGACCGGGTGATACGGCATGGGGGCGCCGTTGACGAGCACGCTGTGAGCGTTGATGCCGTCGGCCGGCGGGCGCCGGTTGGTGAACGGATCGGTGAGCTGATTGTGTCGATCGAAAGAGCGGTCGACGATCATCAACGGCAGGTCGCGCTCACCTTCTGGCAGCGGCAGGGCTGTCTCAAACTCGTCCTCGACGATCCACATTCCGGCGAGCCCGTGCCAGATGTTGCGGGAGGTCTGGTCCAGTCGGTGGTCGTGGTACCACTGAAAAGCGGCCCGTTCGGGCCGGCCGTCGTCGGTCAGGTCGTAGACGTAGGTGCGGCTTCCGCCGGGTGCGAGCAGCAGGTCATTGCCCGACTCCCGCGCTGAGAGGCCAGCAGGGATGTCGCAGTAAAAGGAGCGGGCGTGCGATCGGGTCAAGCCGCCCGGTTGACCGTCGAATTGGCTGCGGTTGTGGCCGCCGTGCAGGTGGACGCTCAGCTCTCCCGCTGCACGCGGCAGTTCGTGGTGGAAGGTGACCTCCGTCCGCTGACCGGCGGGACGGCGGATGGTGGGCCCGGGGAAGTCACCGCCGTAGGTCCACATCCGGGTCGGCCGGCCGGGCATAACCGGGACGTCGGCTTCGCGGATCGGAATCGTCAGCCGGGCATCGCGGAGCACGCGCGGGGTCGGCAGCTGCGCCCGGAATGGTGCTCCCCGCGGAGTGGCGCTCCGCTCCCCCCGGGGAAGAAGTACTGCCGGACGCAGTCCCAACGGCAGCGAGGCGGCAAGCGCGCCGCTGCCCAGGGCGCCGAGGAAAGTTCGGCGCCCCAGGCGAGGCGAATCTTCTAAGGATCCAGCCGTGCTTAGCTCGCAGCCGGTGGCGTCACTTCAATCGAGCCGTGCATCCAGGGATGGATGGCGCACATGAAGTAGATCGTCGTGCCGGCAGCAGCTGTGACCGGCTGCACAATCGATGTTCCGGGCTTCTTTTCGCCCGTGAACCAGGAGTCGCCCGTTTTGGTCACGCTGCCGAGCGTGTCCCAGCCTTCGGCACCGGCTTTGACCGGGTTCTTGCTGATCGGACCGTTGCCGTTCGTCCCGTGCCAGCGGGCGATCGCCATGCAGATGTGCTTCGGGGTGAAGCAGGTCTGCCGGGCCCTGGGCGTCTTCGGGAGCGAGCCCTTGGTGACCAGCGAGAAGGTATGTGGACCAACCTGTTTCGGGTTGGTCTGGCTCAACACCTCGAGTTCCTGGCCCTGCGCGATCGTCTTCGGCGCCTCGAAGCGCAGGCCGCCCTTGCCGTCCTTGATGTAGACGGTATTGGCGGGGCCGAGTTCGCCGGCACCGCTGGCCAGGGCAGGAGCGAAGGCGATCGAGGCCGTGACGCCAATCGCGATCGCAAGCCCCCATTTGATCGAGATCCCACTGGAAAGTCGCTGCTTCAAGTTTGCTCTCCTTTTCGGGCGCCGGCTGGCGGCGCACCTGGACGAATGGACGGGGAAATCTATCTAGGTGCCGCGGCCCGATCAAGTGGCCTAAAGCACCGTGAGCTCCTGAGCCGGGTGCAGACCGGCCGCGGCTGGGAACATGGCGCCCGTGAGCGAGGAGAGAGAGGACTTGGCCGAGGTCCTGGCGCGGCGCGCCCTCACCGGCGATGAGGCGCGCGGGGGCGCGGTCGAGCGTCGCCGCAGTGCGGGCGGCCGCACGGCTCGCGAAAACATCGAGGACCTCGTCGATCCCGGTTCCTTCGTCGAGTACGGACGCTTCGCGATCGCGGCGCAGCGCGGCCGGCGCGAGCTCGACGATCTGATCGCGAACACGCCCGCCGACGGGCTGATCGGCGGCACTGCCCGGATCAACGGCGACCTCTTCGGCGAGCGAGCCGGCTGCGCCGTGCTCTCCTACGACTACACCGTCCTCGCTGGCACGCAGGGCGCGCTTGGCCATCGCAAGAAGGACCGGCTCTTCGAGCTGATCGAGCGGATGCGCCTGCCGACCGTCTTCTTTGCCGAGGGCGGCGGCGGCCGGCCTGGCGACACCGATTACCCCGTCGTCTCGGCGCTCGACACGCGCGCCTTCGCGCTCTGGGCGAGCCTCTCGGGCTTGGCCCCCCGGATCGCCGTCGTCGCCGGACGCTGCTTCGCCGGCAACGCGGTGATCGCCGGCTGCGCCGACCTGATCGTCGCCACCGAAAACATCTCGCTTGGGATGGGGGGACCGGCGATGATCGAGGGAGGCGGGCTCGGCAAAGTCGATCCCGACGAGGTCGGGCCGATCGAGATGCAGGCGCCGAACGGCGTCGTCGACCTTGTCGTCGCCGACGAGGCCGAGGCCACCGCTGCGACAAAGCGGCTGCTCGCCTACTTCCAGGGCGCCACGCCAGCGGGCCCCGAAGCTGACCAGGCGAGCCTGCGCGACGCCATCCCCGAGCGGCAGCGGCGCGCCTACGCCGTCCAGCCGATCGTCGAGACGCTCGCCGACGCCGGCTCGGTCACCTTCCTGCGCGATCGCTTCGCGCCCGAGATGGTCACCGCGCTGCTCCGCATCGAGGGCAGACCCCTGGGCCTGATCGCCAACGACACCCGTCACGTCGCCGGCGCGATCACCAGCGACGCCGCCGACAAGGCAGCGCGTTTCCTGCAGCTCTGCGAGGCCTTCGGTCTGCCGGTCGTCTCGCTGGTTGACACGCCGGGCATCATGGTCGGCCCCGAGGCCGAGGCAACCGGCCTGGTCCGGCACGCCTCGCGCCTGTTGCTCGCCGGCGCGGCGCTGACGGTGCCGCTGATCGCGGTGGTGCTGCGCCGCGGCTACGGCCTCGGCGCCCAGGCGATGACCGGCGGCAGCATGCACGAGCCGCTGCTGACGCTCGCTTGGCCCGCCGCGCACCTCGGCCCGATGGGCCTCGAGGGCGCGGTGCGCCTGGCGCTTCGCAAGGAGCTCGAGGCGATCGCCGATGAGAAGGAGCGCGAGCGGCGAGTGCGCGAGCTCACCGCCGCCGCCGAAGACAACGCCAAGGCCCTCAACGCCGCTGCGCTCTTCGAGATCGATGACGTGATCGACCCGGCCGAGACCCGCGCCCTGATCGCCGCCACGCTTGCCGCGGCGGGCCCGACCGATCGCTCAGCTGAGCGACGGCGGTTTATCGACGCCTGGTAGCGCTCGTCACCGCCGGCAGGACGCTGCGGCCGTAGGTCTCGATCGCGGCGTGGGGGTTGGCGCCCGAGTTGTTCATCAGCACCACCGTGGTCGCCCCCAAGGCTTCGATCTCGTGGATGCGCGAGACGTGCTCCTCGGGGTCGGAAGCGATGATCATCGCTTCCTTCAGCGCCTCGTCGGAGACCTGCTCCGCCCCGTGCTCGTACATCGCCTGCGGGTCGTGCCAGTCCTCGGTGTAGAACTCCTTCGGCTGCGCACCCTTCCAAACCCGCGCGCCCTCGAGCGCGGCGTCCTCGTCCTCAGCCCAGGAGAAGGCAGCCTGCAGGATGATCTCCCCTGGCTCGCGGCCAGCGTCCTCGGCGGCACCCCGGTAGGCATCGAGGATCTCGGGCACCGTTTCGGGATCGGCCAGGGTCCAGACGCCATCGCCGAGCCGCCCGGCCACAGCGGCGGCCTGGGGACCAAAGGCCGAGACGTAGATCGGTGGCCGCGACTCCGGTCGGGTGTGCAAGAAGGCGCCGTCGGCCGCGAAGTGGTCGCCCTTGCCGCTAATCCGCTTGCCCTCGAAGAGCGCGTGGATCAGCTCCAAGGCCTCGGACATGCGCTCTATCTGCTCTCCGACAGGCGGCCAGTCGGCGCCAAGCGGCGTCTCGTTCAGCGACTCGCCCGAGCCGATCCCAAGGAAGGGCCGGCCCGGGAACATCTCCTCCAGCGTGGCCCATGCCTGCGCGATCAGCACCGGGTGATAGCGCGGGCCAGCGGGAGTCACCCCGGTGCCGAGCTGGACGCTCTGCGTCGCCTGCCCCGCGGCACCGAGCCAGATCCAGGCTTGACCGGACTCCCCCGGTTCCCACCAGGGCTGCAGGTGGTCGCTGCACCCCACCCCGTCGAAGCCCGCCCGCTCCGCCTCGACCGCCTGGCGCAGCAAATCGGAGGGCGGGAACTGCTCATGGGCGCAGAAGTGGAAGTAGCGCACGGGGCGGGACTACCCGTTTGCTTCCCGGCCAATCGCGGGTAGCCGGGCAGCTCTGGCAAGGAGGCCGGCGAAGAAATGGCAACCACAGTGATCCTCGACATCGACGGGACCCTGGTCGACACCAACTACCACCACACCCTGGCCTGGCACCGAGCGCTGCGCGCCCACGAGTACAGCGTTCAGATGTGGAAGGTGCACCGCCACATCGGTATGGGGGGAGACCAGATCGTCGCCGCGCTGATCGGCGAGGAGGCCGCCGAGCGCGACGGTGAAGCGATCCGCTCCGAGCAGGCGGAAGCCTACGAAGCGCTGATCGACGAAGTCGAGCCAATGGCCGGAGCCCGCGAGCTCGTCCGCGACCTCTGCGAAGACGAGGCGCTCTCGGTCGTGCTGGCAAGCTCGGCGCGCAAGGAGGAGGTCGAGCACTACCTCGATCTGCTCGACGCTCGGGATCTGGTCGACGCGTGGACGACATCCGCGGACGTCGAGAGCACCAAGCCCTCCCCCGACCTGGTCCACGCGGCGCTGGAGAAGTCGGGGGCGAACGGCCCGGCCCTGATGGTCGGCGACTCGGTCTGGGACGTCAAGGCGGCCAATGCCGCGAAGCTGCCGACGCTCGCCGTCCTCACCGGCGGCTTCTCGGAGGCCGAGCTGCGCGAGGCCGGTGCGCTGGCGGTGGTCGAAGAGCTCGACCGGATCGCCCGGCCTCGCAGTCTCGTCGCCTCCCTGGCGGCGTAACGGGTCTCAGCTGGCGCCGGCGACCGCCCGCTGCAGCTGCGTCTTGCTCATCTTCGAGCGGCCTTCGATGCCGAGCTTGCGGGCGTCGTTATAAAGCTGTTCGCGGGTCCGGGAGCCCGGCCCTTTGCCCGACTGGCTGCCGCCGCGGCTGCTGGCTGACGGTCCCCGCTTGGAGCTGCGTGAGCTGGTGCGCGATTCTCCCGAACGCGCCTTTTCCTTGTTGACGGCGCGAGCGGCGATCTCCTCGGCGCGTTTCTCCGAGCGCCCAGATTGCTTCTCGCTCTTCTTGATGTGCTCGTACTGACGAGCTCGTTTGCTGCCTTTCTTCACTCCACGAGGTGGCATCGGTGCTCCTTTCCGGTCGGATCGCTTACCGGCTACCCGCGCCCCGAGCGGTCGAACACTCCTCAACCGCACCCGATCCCGATCTGGCGGAGGGGCAATTTGGTCCAGTTCGGGTAGCGGTTGGGCGTGCACCCGGTCCGAATCGGCTGCTCGGGATGGAGCTACCGCGAATGGCGCGGCACCTTCTACCCGGAGAAGACGCCGAGCTCGCGCTGGTTCGAGCATTACGCCTCCGTCTTCGACACGGTGGAGCTGAACGCGACCTTCTACCGCCTGCCCAAGCGTGAGACCGTGGCAAGCTGGGCCGAGCAAGCGCCGGAGGGGTTCCTGTTCGCGGTCAAGGTCAGCCGCTACCTCACCCATATGCGCCGCCTGCGAGACGTGGGCAGGGGCCTGGCGCGCTTCTGGGAACCCCTCGAGCCACTGCGGGAAGCCGGCAAGCTCGGGCCGGTGCTCTGGCAGTTGCCGGAGAGCTTCCAGCGCGACGATGAGACGCTCGCCGCCGCGCTCGCGGCGCTCCCTCCCGCCCGCCACTGTTTCGAGTTCCGCCACGCGAGTTGGTTCAGCTCGGACGTCTACGCCCTGCTCGAGGAGCACGGAGCAAGCCTCGCCCTCGGCCACGATCACCGCCGCCCCCTCCCAGACGCCTCGCCCGCCGGCCCGATCGCCTACCTGCGCCTGCACTACGGCAGTCGCGGACGGCAGGGCAACTACTCCGCGGCCGAGCTCGACACCTGGCGCCGCCGCATCGCCGCATGGCGCGCCCGCCGCGACGTCTTCGTCTATCTCAACAACGACTGGCAGACGTTCGCGCCCCGCAACGCATTGACGTTGCGACGCGGCCTCTCACCCCAAACCTAAACCGGCGACAGCCCCGCGCACCAAGGGGGCCGCCGCCGGCAAGATCGGAGAAGGCGAGCGTCAGGAGGCGATGCGGCTGCGCAGCAGGTCCTTGCCCTGCTCGGCGCCCTTGCGGCTCGTCTCCTGGGCGCGACGGAAGAAGTCAGCGAGCTCGCTATCCCCATCGCGATCAGCGTCCTCGATGTAGGTGTCGAGCCGCAGCACATTGCTGAGGCACTGCTCGACGAACCAGATGACGTTGTAATCCTTGTCCTTGGTGCCGGTGACCTGGCCGGTCTCTTGCTCCACTGCCATGTCTCCTCCTAAGCGATTGGGTTGCCTTGGTCCTCTCGGCTACCCGGTCGGCCAGCCCCCAACCCTGATTCGGAGCGCTGCGCCGGGGCGATTCCTTCGAACTCGTACTCGCGCAAGAAGCCCTCGAAAAGACGCCGGTGGGCCTGCTCGTCGCGAAGGATGTCGATCACCATGTCCTGGGTCACCGGATCGAGCTGGTCGGTCTCCGCGATGAGCCGTGTGTAGTGCTCGATCGCGCCGGTCTCGGCCTTGATCACGCCACGGATGACGTGGACCACGTCGGTCTGCTCGTCGGGGGGCTGCAGGAACGACTGTTCCGGCGAGAAGGCTTCCGACCCCGGCACGACCCCGTAGAGCTCCTTGACCCGCTGGGCGAAGAGCCGCGCGTGGCCGAGCTCCTCTTCGATGTCCTCTCTGAGCGACTCCCGAATCTCCTGCGCCCGCACGCCGTCGAGATTGACGGAGGCGGCGAGGTAGCTCATCACCGTCTCGATCTCCATCCAGTACGCCTTGGTCAGCAGCTCCACCACATGCTCCCGCGCCTCCGCGTTACCGCCATCGAAGATGCCCTTGCTGGGACTGGTGCTGGCCTCCATCGTGCATCGCTCCTCGTTTGCTTGCAGGTGTGCTTCCGCTACCCTGAGCCTGGACCCGGCAATCGCGTCTATCTTTTAGACAGGAATAGTCCACGGGTTAGACAGGATTAGTTCCCGGGAAGCCCAGAAATGCCCAGTGAGCCGCGTGAAATCGCCGATGGAACGCTCGTCGTTCGCAGTCAGGAGAACGACGGCAGCCGGGTGGTCGCCTTTGCCGGCGAGCTCGACCTCGCCAACGCGGGTACGGCCGAGAGCGCCCTAAAAGCCTCCCTCGTAGACCCGTCCACGTCGGTCATCGTCGACATGCGCGAGCTGGAGTTCATCGACTCCACCGGCATCGCCCTGCTCGTCTCCGCTCTAAGCCGCAACGAGGGCGGCGTCAGGGTCAGCTTCATCCCCAGCGACTCCCCGGCGGTGACACGCGTGCTCGAGCTGACCGGGCTCGCCGAGCGATTGCCCCTCGCCGAGGCGTAGTCGCACAGCCTCCCAGCCAGATGGCCAACTACATCCAGGTGTTGACCACCGCCGGCTCCGAGCAGGAGGCGGAGCGGATCTCGGCCGCGCTGCTCGACCAGCGCCTCGCTGCCTGCGTGCAGGTCATCGGGCCGATCGTCAGCCGCTACCGCTGGCAGGGCAAGCTCGAGCGGGCGGAGGAGTGGCAGTGCCTGGCCAAGACCGAGGCTGCCCTCTACGAGCAGGTCGAGGCTGCGATCCGCGCCGTCCATTCCTATGAGGAGCCCGAGATCCTCGCGGTCCCCGTTCTCGCCGGCAGCAGGGGCTACCTGGAGTGGATCAGCGCCAGCGTTATCTAGTCGCGCAGGCGGTAGCCGCGTGAGAAGAGGCGCAGGTTGATCGCGAAGAGCGCCGCGGTTGCCGCGGTGAGCGCCAGCAGGGAGAGGGCGATGCTGACTTCGCTGAAGCCGACAAAGCCGTAGCGGACCAGGTTGATCATGTAGTAGATCGGGTTGAAGTGGGTCAGCGTCTCGAACGGCTGCGGCAGCAGCGTCGCCGAGTAGAAGACGCCGCCGAGGAAGATCAGCGGCGTCAGCACGAAGGTCTGGACGAAGGCGACGTCGTCGAACTGTTCGGCCCGCACTCCGGTCAGCACCCCGAGCTGGGAGAAGAAGAAGCCGACCAGGAAGAGAGAGGGGACCAGGACCAGGATGTGGTCGACCGGCAGGTCGACGAGGAACGAGGCGACGATGAAGGTCAGGCCGGCGACGATCAGCCCGCGCATGAAGCCGCCGAAGCTGAAGGCGAGCAGCAGCTCCAGCGGCGAGGCGGGAGAGGAGAGCTGGTCCTGGATCGCGCCCTGGAACTTCTGCTGCAGGATCGAGGAGGAGTTATTGGCGAAGGCGTTGATCGAGAACGACATCATGATCAGGCCGGGGATCACGAAGACGACGTAGTCGATCCCGTGCAGCTGCTTGATCCGCGATCCGAGCGCGGCGCCGAAGACCGAGATGTAGAGGAAGGTTTCCAGCAGCGGCGCACCCAGCGTCTGCTTCTTGATCTTCATGAAGCGGTTGACCTCGCGCCGCCAGAGCGTCGCGAAACGAATTTGCGCGGCGCTCACGGGGCGGCGACCTCGGCGTGGGAGCGGGAAAGCTCCTTGCGGCCGACCAAGGCCAGGTAAGCGTCCTCGAGGCTGTCGACGCCGTAGCGGGCGGCGAGTTCCGCGCTGGTCCCCCTGCCGACGATCTGCCCTTCGTTGATGAAGGCGATGCGGTCGCAGAGCTGTTCGGCCTCCTCGAGGTAGTGCGTGGTGAGCAGGATCGTCGTCCCCTCCTGGTTGATCCGCTGCACGTAGTGCCAGAGCTCCAGCCGCAGCTCGACGTCGACGCCGGCGGTCGGCTCGTCGAGGATCAGCAGGCGCGGCCGGTGCATCATCGCCCGGGCCAGGATCAGGCGGCGCTTCATCCCGCCCGAGAGCGTGCGGGTTCGTTCGTCGCGCTTCTCGGTCAGCGAGAAGGTCTCGAGCAGCTCCACCGTCCGCTCCCGTCGCTCGCGCTTGGGCATGCCGAAGTAGCCGGCGTGGTAGTCGAGCGTCTCGGCGACGGTCAGGAACCAGTCGAGGTTGGGCTCCTGCGGCGCAAGGCCGACCGCCTGTCGCGCCGGCCCGTAGTCGCCGGTTGCGTTGTGGCCGAAGACGTGGATCGAGCCCCCCGTCGGCTGCGCCAGTCCGGTCGTGCAGTGGATCAGCGTCGACTTGCCCGCCCCGTTCGGACCCAGCAGCCCGAACAGCTCCCCCTGCTCGATCTGCAGGGAGACGCCGCGGAGGGCCTCCACCCCAGTCGTGTAACGCTTGACCAGCTCCTCAATGTTCAGCGCCTCGTCCATGGCGCTGAAACCTAGACGACGCCCGACGCGGGCCGAGTTGGACGCAGCCGACATTGACCCCACTGGGGTGTGGTCAATGTCGGCTGCGCGTAGTCTGCGCGGGGTGAAAGGGCCGCTGCTTGCCGTGGACGCGCCGTCGATGCTCTTTCGGGCCTTCTATGCGCTGCCCGATTCGATCAAGGGGCCGGACGGGAAGCCGGTCAACGCGCTGCTCGGGACGGCGAACCTGATCCTGCGGGAGGTCGAACTGCACCAGCCACGGGCGGTCGTTCTCTGCTTCGGGCCCGACGCGGCCTCCTACCGGACCGAGCTCTACCCCGCCTACCACGCCGAGCGCGAGGCGGCGATGCCGGACGATCTGGCGCCGCAGTTCGCGGCGAGTCGCGACTTCTTCGCCGCCTTCGGCTGGACGGTCGCGACGAGCGATGACCTCGAGGCCGATGATCTGCTCGGCACCTACGCGAAGCAGGAGGCCGAATCCGACGGGCGGGCTCTGCTGATGACCGGAGATCGCGACATGTACCAGTGCGCCGGAGAGAAGGTGACGGTCCTCTACGTGAAGACCGGCGGCAAAGGCAAAGGGGCGGAAGAGGTCACGGCCGGTGGGGTCGAGGAGCGCTACGGGATCCCACCCGAGCTGGTGCCCGACTTCATCGCCCTGCGGGGTGACCCCTCCGACGGTCTGCCCGGCGCCAAGGGTGTCGGGCCGAAGACTGCGGCGGAACTGCTGCGCCGCCACGGTTCGCTGGAGGCGGTGCTCGAGAACGCGATCCGCGAGCGCCGGCCCGCCCTGCGGGGCGCTCTGATCGAGGCCGCCGACGATCTGCGCGCCTTCAAGGACATCGCCACCCTGCGCGACGCGGGGGTGAAGCCGCCTCCGGACCGCAAGACCGACTGGGTGGGCGCCGCCAAGGCCGCCCACGCGCTCGGCATGAACAGGCTCGCCGAACGCCTCCTCGCCGAGGCCTGAGCAACTCCGTGGTACTACTTCGATCACCTTGATCGGAGCCGACCCGGACAAGATCGTCGACCTCTCGGTCACCTACTCCGAGCACCTGCCCAGCACCTGGCCGGAACACATGCCGTTCGCCCACAAGAACTGGAGCTGGCACGAGGAGACGGAACTGCCGAGCGGCGCAAGCAGCTGCTCACTCGGCCCCTACGTGACCCACTTCATCATCCTCGACGAGCACGCCGGCACCCACGTCGATGCCCCCTCGCACTACATCCCTCCCCCAGGCTCCGGACTCCCGGACGAGGGCCCGCTGGGCGAAGCCAGCGCCGAGAAGCTCGACCTCTCGAAGCTGATCGGACCCGCGGCGGTAATCGATCTCCGTCATCTCGACGGCAAGGCGGAGCCGGGTGCAAGCCCGGCGATCACCGTCGCCCATCTCGAGGCGTGGGAGCAGGAGCACGGGCGCTTCGAGCCCGGCGAGATCGTCCTGCTGCTGACCAGCTGGTCGAGGCACTACGTCAAGGGCGAGGCCGGCAAGGCCTTCCTGCACGAGCCGGTGGTGCTGCAATCGCGCCCTGCCTGGCCCGCCCCGGAGGCCGCGGTCGCCGTCTTCCTGCACGAGCGCGGCGTCACCACGATCGGCATCGACGCGCCGAGCATGGGCTCGGCCGAGGAGGGCAACGAAGTCCACCGAGCGGGCCTCAGCCGCGCAATGCTCTTCGTCGAGGGACTGACCAACCTCGACCGTTTGCCCGCACGAGGCGCCTCCTTCATCTTTCTGCCGCTCAAGATCGCAGTCGCGAGCGGTGGCCCCGGCCGCGCGATCGCGTTGCTGCCCTAGCGCATCCGACTTTGACCCACCTAGAGGTGGGTGAATCTCGGATGCGCGACTAGGTGCGGTGCTCGGGATTCGGGAAGTCGAAGCGGCAGCCAGCGTCCCACTCGGTGCGCTGGTTGCCGTGGGCGGGGATACCGCCGGCGTCCTTCAGCATCCGCGCCAGGTGCAGCATGTTCCAGGCGGCGAAGGTGGTGTTGCGGTTGGTGAAGTCGTTCTCCGGTCCGCCGGAGCCCTCGTCGAGATAGGACGGGCCCGGTCCCGCCTCGCCGATCCAGCCTGAGTCCGCCTGGGGCGGGATCGTGTAGCCGAGGTGCTGCAGCGAGTAGAGCGTGTTCATCGCGCAGTGCTTGACCCCGTCCTCATTGCCGGTCACCAGGCAGCCGCCGACGCGGCCGTAGTAGGCGTACTGGCCGGCCTCGTTGAGCAGGTGCGAGTTGCCGTAGAGCCGCTCGACGATCTGCGTCGCGATCGAGGACTTCTCCCCCAGCCAGATCGACATGCCGAGCACGAGGATATCGGCGGCCATCACCTTCTCGAAGATCGCCGGCCACTCGTCTGCCTCCCAACCATGCTCGGTCATGTCGGGCCAAACGCCGGTGGCGATCTCGTGGTCGACCGCGCGGATGCACTCGGCCTCGACCCCGTTGCGCCGCATGATCTCCATCGAGATGTCGATCAGCCCCTGCGTGTTGGAGACCTCGGGGCTGCGCTTCAGCGTGCAGTTGATGAAGAGGGCGCGCAGGTCCGAGTAATCGGTCGTGCTCTGCTCGCACAGTTCGGCCTGCTTCTCGGTCAGCTCGGTCACTTCAGCTAACCACGGGCTCCAGCGGAGGCTGCGACTGCCGCGCCGGGCTGGAGAAGCGCATCGTGCCGTCATCGATCGGGCCGCGCCGGATCTCCCTGGTATCCAGCACGTAGTTCTGGCGCAGCTTCCAGGGCTCCTTCGAGCCCTGTTTGGGCAGTTTGTCGAGGGCGCGCAGGACGTAGCCGGCGTTGAAGTCGAGGATCGGCTCCTCGGTTACCGAGGGATCGGTGATTTCCGGAACGCACTGGGTGTACCCGTGCGCATCCATGTGGTTGAGCACGCGGCAGACGTACTCGGAGGTCAGATCGGCCTTGAGCGTCCAGGAAGCGTTGGTGTAACCGAGGGTGAAGACGAAGTTGGGGACGCCGTTGAGCATCATGCCCTTGTAGGCCATCCGCCCGGGGAAGTCGACCGTCTCACCGTCGATGGCGATCTCCATGCCACCGAGGAAGAGCACGTTCAGCCCGGTCGCGGTGATGATGATGTCAGCCTCCAGCTCGCTGCCGGACTCGAGCTTGATCCCGCCCTCGGTGAAGGTCTCGATCCGGTCGGTAACGATCTCGGCGCTGCCGGAGCGGATCGCCTTGAAGAGGTCCCCGTCGGGCACCAGGCACATCCGCTGGTCCCAGGGGTTGTAGGGAGGTTTGAAGTGGGTCTCGACGTCGTAGCCGGCCGGCAGCGAGCGTTCGTTGCCGCGGCGGATCAGCTTCTTGACGAAGGTTGGACGACTCCTGCTGAGCTTGTAGGTGCCCATCTGCAGGAGCACGTTCTTCCAGCGGACCAGCGCGTAGGCAGCCTTGCTCGGCAGCACACGACGGAGGGCCTTGGCGATCGGATCCTCGCCTGGCAACGAGACGATGTAAGTGGGTGAGCGCTGCAGCATCGTCACCTTCGTGGCCTGCTCGGCCATCGCTGGGACCAGCGTCACGGCGGTGGCGCCGCTGCCGATCACCACGACCCGCTTTCCGGCGTAGTCGAGATGCTCGGGCCAGTGTTGGGGGTGGACGATCTGGCCCTTGAAGTTCTCCCGCCCGGCGAACTCCGGCGTGTAGCCCTGCTCGTAGCTGTAGTAGCCGGTGCACGACCAGAAGTAGCCACAAGTCAGCTGAACCGTCTCGCCGCTGTCGGTGCGTTCGACTTCGACGTTCCAGAGCGAGTCCGCCGTAGACCACTCGGCCCGCACGACGCGGTGGTTGAAGCGGATCCGCCGGTCGATGTCGTTCTCGCGCGCCGTTTCCCGCACGTAGTCGAGGATCGAGTCGCCGTCGGCGATCGCCTTCGGAGCCGTCCAGGGCTTGAAGCGGAAGCCGAGCGTGTGCATGTCGGAGTCCGAGCGGATGCCGGGGTAGCGAAAGAGGTCCCAGGTGCCACCGAGGTCGGCGCGCGCCTCGAGGACCGCGTAGCTCTTGCCGGGGCAGCGCTCCTGCAGGTGGTAGGCGGCGCCAATGCCGGAGATGCCGGCGCCGACGATCAACACGTCGAGGTGCTCGATGGGTTCCCCGTTCGCCGTCACGCCTCGGGCATTCTCGCACGCTGGCTGGTCAGCCAGGCCCATAGTGCGGATCTCACATAGCTTCGCCCGGGTCGGCCCCGGCGACGGCTCGGCAGGCTGCTCGCTACGCCGGTGATGCGGGCGACGGAGCGTCGCTGGCTAGCAACTCACCAAGATATGCGGGGGGCCTGATCTCCGGCGCGAGCAACTCGTCCGGTTGGGGCTCGCCGATGACCGTCGAGAGGCCGACCACTCCCGCCCAGATGGGCAGCTCGAGGTCGGCGTCGTCGTCGATCGGCGGCCCCGTGCGGATCTTGGCCGAGGCCTCCTCAAGCGGAACCCGCACGAGCGCCGTCGCCCGCAGCTCCGTCTCGGTGGGGAGGCGGGCATCGTTCCAGCGGCCCGGGACCAGCTTCTCCACCAGGGCCTCGAGCGCGGTGAGCTTCTCCGGCTCGTCGTCGATCCACTCTCCCGTCCCGAAGAGCATCGCCGAGCGGTAGTTGGCCGAGTGGTGCATCGCCGCCCGGGCCAAGACCAAGCCATCGACCAGGGTCGCGGTCAGGCAGACCTCCGCCCCCTTCGACTCGCGCAGGGCGCGGCTCGCGGCGGATCCATGCAGGTAGACCTGAGACCCGAGGCGCACGTGCAGGGTCGGGATCACCACCGGCTGCCCGCCATCGACAAACCCGAGGTGGGAAACGAGCGCCTCGTCGAAGATCGCATCGATCACAGCCCGCTCGTGGGATCCGCGCTTTGCCTTGCGGCGCAGCTTGGTCCGCGCGGTCCGCACCGCTACCCCTGATCGCCGTACGGCGCGTAGCGGTGGTGCAGCATCAGGTCGTTGCCGTCGGGATCGGTGAAGAGGGCCATATGGCAGACCCCGGTATCGAGGGTCTCGCCGGCGAACTCGACGCCCTTGGCTTCCAGCTCGGCCCGGGCCGCGGCGACGTCCTCGACGTGAAGGGCCGGATGCGCGTTTTTCTGCGGCGTGAACTCCATTCCCTGTCGCCGCGGCTCCCAGATGCCGAAGCACGTATCGCCAACCCAGAATTCGTACTGCCCCCGATCGTCGGGCCGCAGCCCGAGCGTCTCGACGTAGAAACGGCGGCTCCGATCGCTGTCGGTCGAGGGGACGCCAATGAAGTCGGTCTTGCTTATCACGGGTTCCTCCGGTCTCGTTGGGGCGAGTGCAAAAAGCACCAGGACCGCCCGCAGGCGGCCCTGGTCAGGTGCGTGAAACGAGCAGGAAAACCCCGACCGGGTGGGACAAATGCCCGGCATTCCCTGCTCGCCGGTGCCCGGGGTGGATTCCGCCGGGCGCCCGAACCAGTGCGGCGCCTAGCGGCCCTGCACCTCCAGAGTCCCATTAAGCATGTGAATCAAGTTAGGACCACCTCCTTTCTCTGGTCGTCCGATTGAAGCAAATGAAGCGGTTGGCCGTACCCACGGTGCCGACTGGACCTTCAACAGGCAGCTGCAACGCGACGACGCGCTTGGCGCACGACAGCCGCCTTCCTGCGCTTCGATGCGGCCAGGCGGCGAGCCTCCCTGGCGCCGCCGGCATGACTCAACTTGGCACTGACGATCCTCAGCCGCCCGAGAGCCGAGTCGCGGGAGGCGACGGCCGCCAGGCACCGAGGCGACGGGGGCCCTGCCGAGGCGGTGCCGACGGTCGGACCGGCGGCGACCAAGGGGGCCGGGGGCTGGTCTGCGCCGGTATCGGACGGCTCAGATTCGGTTTCGCCTTCGGACCCGGCTGGCGCGATCGTGATCGTGCGCTGGGCGCTCGCCCTGTAGCCGAGCACCTCCGCACCAGCCAACGTCACTTCGTATTTGCCCGGCTCTTCGTAGACATGGCTCGCTTGGGTGTCGGCGACGCTTTCGCCATCGCCGAACTCGAGCAGCGGCGCAAAGAGTTCCTCGGTTGGGGTCGAGATTTCGACCGCTTCGCCGGCGATGCCCGTTGCCGGGATCTCGATCTCGACTGTCGGAAGGCCCTCGGGGTCATAGCCGGCTGCCTGCACCACGTCGCTGACGCACGACCCTTTTTCACCCGGGCAGTCGTCCTCACTCACCCAAACCGCGGTGGCGTGACCGTCGGCCGCGGTCGCGTCGCCGGGCGCATCGAGGACGACCACAGCGTCCATGCCCTGCTTGCCTTCTTCGGAGAGATCGACCGCGGGCTCCCATTCTTCGCCCACCGGCCTGTACGACGCCTGCACGACATTGCTCGACCCATCCCAGCGCTGCCAGACCAGCGCGGCGTTGCCGCCGGTGTCGAAGACGACATCGGACGGAAAGGAGTTCCCGCCGCTCGCGGATAGTTCAGTCGGCGTTTCCCATTCACCGCCGAGCGGCTTGTAGGCGGCATGCACGATGTCGTAGCCGCCTTCTGCGCCGGTGTTGCCGGCCCAGGCGACGATCGCGTTTCCATCCGGGTCCACCGCGTCGCGCACCGCCTGAATCGCTTCGCCTTCGGAGGAGACGCTGGTGGCTGCGCCCCAGGACCCGCCCACCGGCCTGTAGGCGGCACGAACGAATTCCTGACCTTCATCTTCGCCCCGCCAGGCGACGAGGGAATCCCCTTTGGCGTCGAGGGCGACGTGCGGGTTGCCGCCTTCTTCGCCCGGCTGGGAGACCAGCGTCGGCGATTCCCATGCGCCCCCTTCGGGTCGGTAGGCGCTTTCGACCACGTAATGCGAACCGTCGAAATGCATCCAGACCGCGGTCGTGTCGCCGCGGGCATCCATCGCCGCCTGCGGAACAAAGCTTTCTTCGCCCGATAGTGGAACCGGCGCTTCCCAGTCGTCGAGGTATGGCCGGAAGGCGGTTTGGATCACTTCATCGTCCTTCCAAACCGCGGTTGCCCGCCCTTCCCAATCGACCGCGATCCACGGTTCGGGGGCAGCTCCCAAGCTCACTTCGCCGACGTCGGCGGGGGCCGTCCAGCTGCCGCCAGCCGGCCTGTCGACCGACTGCAGGACGATCTTGCTGCCCGCGTAGCGTTCCCAGAGGACCGTCACGTTGCCGTTGCGATCCACAGCGATCTGTGGCGATTGGGCGTCGTGCGAGCCCGGCACGACTTCCCCTTCCAGTTCTGGCTCGGAGAGGTCGACCGGTGCTTCCCACCCTTCGCCAGCGGGCCTGTAGGCGCTTTCGACCACAGTGTCCGTGCCGTTCCAGCGATCCCAGACCGCAGTCGCGTTCCCTTCGGAGTCGAGCACGACGTGCGGGCTGGCCACATGGTCGCTCGCTTCCGAGATGTCCACGGGCGGCAGCCATCCCGCCTCGGCCACAGGTGCGAAGGCAGCACCCGCCATCGAGGCCGCCGCCAGACACGCGACTGCGAGCCTTCTTCGTCCCCTCATCGCTGGCCGATTGTATGGGACGAGGGAGCAAATTCCGGCGGCACGGGTTGCGTCACGGCTAGGATCGGCGGATGACGGGGAGGGAGGCCGCCTGGAAACGGCGCAGTCCAGCGCGGGCCCAGCGCCCGTCTCGGGGCAGTGCCTCGATCGCCCTTGTGGCCGTTGCCGCCCTGGTATTGCTGTGCACCCAAGCAACCCCAGCTCGGGGAAAGGGCACGGTTGGCCCTCAACGGTCCATCGCCGAGCGGGGGACCACGATCGGCTTTTGGGCTGGCGAGGCGGTTCCCGGCACGGATTGGGATCTGCCTCAGACCTACTGGAAGCGCAGGGACACGCACTTCTACACGCCGTACCTGTGGCGCGTCCTGCGCCACAATCAGATCCCGCTCTACTTCAACCTTCGCTACCGGCGTGACTTTGGCCCCGTGCCCCCGGGGATGCCGCATCGCCGCGACGCGCTGAAGATCATCCGCACGGCGAACCGCATTGGCGTACCGGTGTGGGGCTGGATCCTGATCCCCTACACCGATGGCTACTGGGCCTGGGAGGGCGCGGCGGGTGAGCAGCTCGACGCGGTCAAGGCGGCGGCCCGCTGGGCGAAGGCAAAGCACGTTCGGCTGCGTGGCTTCGCCCTCGACCCCGAGCCCCCGGTCCGCACGCCGTTCGAGCGAACCGCAGCAATCATGGGAGGCGGCACCGACGCCACGCTATCCAGCTTGTTCCAGCAGGCGATCGATCCGGCCGGGCAGTGCAGCGCCTGGCGGGGCTATGCCCGCATCGCCCACTGGGCCCAGCGTCACCAGATCGAGATCGCGGCGGCGCCGATGCCGGCGGCGCTCGACGATCTCCGGGACGGCCGTCTCGCCCTCCAGGACGCGACCGGGTTCGTGGTGCCGGACGCGCCGTGGGACGAGCTGTACTTCCAGGCCTACCGCAGCGTCTTCACCTACTACTCCGGAGACGACCCAGGCCCGGGCATCGTCTCCTCCTACTTCCGCTCCGCCCGCCGCGAGTTCGGCAGCGTCGGCCAGGTCAGCCTTGGCTCATCCGGCCGCGGCCCCTACCGAAGGTTTGCGAGCCTCGTTCACGACGTCCGCCTGGCCGCGACACTCGGCGCCCGCGAAGTGCCGATCTACTCGCTGGAGAGGACCCTGCGCGCCTATGGAGGGCCGCGTTCCCTGATCCGTCTCGTTCAGGCGGCGCAGAGCCCGTTTGCGGGCCCCGCGGCAGCCCGGGCAAAAGCACCGACCCACCGCGCGACACGGCTCCGCGCCGCGATCCGCCGCGCCGACATAGCGGCGACAGTCAACACCCCGCCCGTCACTGCCAGCCGCGGCGCCTCGCTGCCTCCCAACCGCTGGCGCGGCGGCTGTCGCGGCTAGAGCCGCTTACCTCAGCTTGACGACCCTGCTCGCCTCCGCCGGCGTGTAGCCGGGCGGCGCGATGCTGACGCGGAGCGTTGCCTTCACCATCAGCTCCCGCGCGGCGTCCGACGGCGTCACCTTGAGCAGGTAGGTCGCCGGCTTCGCGACTCGCTTGGTGGTGACTTTGCCGAGCGTTCTGACCTTCGCCTGCGGCTTCAGCTTGCCGCTGAAGCGCGCCCTGATGGTCCCGGCCTCGAAGACCCTGACCTTGACCCGATAGTGCCCTTTCCTGTCACGGTTGAGCGAGAGGATCTTTGGCGCTTTGGCTTTCTGGGGAGCGGCTGAACGGGCAGCGGGTGAAGCGGGCGCGCCGCCGCTGCCACTCGAGATCCCCTCGACGTCGAAGACGTTGAGGGTGTCTTCTGCCGCCTGATAGATCTGCTGCCCGTCGGGGCTGAGAACCATCTGCCCGGGTGACTGACCGAATGGCACCGGCAGGGGCGGCGCGGACAAGCCGCGACTCCGGTGTTGCTGAGGCAGGAGGCAAAAGCCAACGAGCCGCTCAGACGAGTTAGGGAGCGCTCGATCGTGCCTCCCTGGGGCAGGTAGACGCTGCTCGCGTCGGGGCTGACCAAGAGCCTGCCGATGCTGCCCGCGGCGGTGTCAGCGGGAAGCGGCGCACATGGTCCTGGCGAGGACTCGGTCGTGGCGCAGCTTCCAAAGGTCAGCGAGCCATCGCCATTTCGAGCGAAGCGAGCAACGGTGCCACTCGGAGTCCCGTAGTTGCCCCCCTCGGTGAACAGCAGGCCGCCGGCGACCCCAAGCGACCCTGAGAAAGCGAAGACCGGCGAGGGGGCGGCGGTGGCGCAAGAGGCGCTGGGTGAGGAGCTTGCGACGCAGCTAGCGAAGGAGGTGGCGCCAGCGGCGCTGCGGGTGAAGTGCGTGATCCCCCCGGGGGAGATCGAGCGAACGTAGACGTCACGGCTATTCGAGCCGACGTCGATCGAGCTGAGCGCCATCGGTATCCCGGCTGCCGTAGCGGTGCATCCCGCGGCGGTGCTGCCGGTGGTGTTGAAGCACGCAGTTGGCGTCGCAGCGTCGGTGGTGGCGTTGCGCTGGGCCTGGAGCAGGCCCTCGGACTGGTCGGCGATGAAGATCAGGCCGAACCGCGAAACAGCCGCTGCCCTGGACATCTGGCCAGGGAAGCGCTTCGGCCGGCCGCCCGCCCTCAGCCCTACGGCGTCGGGTCAGTTACCTGCCGCACCTCGACTCGTCCGTCCAGCAGGCGCGCCTCGTAGGCGGGCTGCGGTGAGGCAGCGGGACCGCGTTCGACGCTTCCGGTCTCGAGATCGAAGATGCTGCCGTGCCAGGGGCAGGTGATCGTCCGCTCGCCGAGCTCGCCTTCGTGCAACGGGCCTCCGCGGTGGTTGCAGCGGTTGGCCAGGGCATGGATCCGCTCGCCCCTGCGGACGACGAGGACCGGAACGCCGTCAGCCACTACGCAGGCCGGGCGGCCGTCGACCAGCTCTGCCGCCGCGATCGTCGGAGTCCACTCGGTCGGGCCCGATTCGAAGCTGGTGACGGCAACGCCCTCGCCGTTGACATAGGAAAGATGGCCGCCCAGGTGACCGCCGACACTGAGCGCGCCGGCGCCCGCCAGAGCCAGGGCACGGCCCCTGGACCCGCGGCGCCTGGCCAGGTAGGAGACGCTGAAAAGCCCCAGCGCGGTGACGTTGGCGGCCGCGTGCACGAGGCCCACCCTTCGGGTGCTGGCGCGCCTACCGGCGGAGTCGGCCCACTCGATCGCGCCGGTGACAGCAGTCGGCAGCGAGGCCAGGATGCCGGTTCCGATCAGCCTCCTGGCGGCGTCCTCCGAACCGCGACCGCCAGCAAGGTCAAGCACCACGGCACTGGTCCAAGAGCCGATCGGCAGGTCGGTCATCAGCGGGTGCAGGGCGTGCCCGAGGAAAGTGCCACTGAGGACGTCGCGCGCTTTTCCGGGGCGGATCGCCTTGTGGGCCAGGTCGAGGAGCTTGCGGGCGGGCGGGTCCAGCGCCTCGCGCTCGCCGATCTCGCTTGCGAGCCGGTGCAGCAGCGGGCGCTCGATCGGGACTGAGCTCACCCCGTGCCTCTACCCGGACGAGGCCCGTCGAACCGCGGCGGCCGCCAACCCGACAGCGGTGGCCGGGATCGCGATCGAGGCTCCGCGCCTGGCCCGGTCCCAGCCCAGCGCCGCACGGGCGCCAGCGGCACCGCAGGCGCCGTGGACGCCGCCGCCAGGATGAATCGCCGACGAACAGAGGTAGAGCCGGCGCACCGGGGTCTCGGGACGCCCAAACCCGGGCGTTGGACGGAAGATCAACTGCTGGTGCAGCTGCGAGGTGCCACCGTTCAGCGCCCCGTTGATCAGGTTGCGATTGGCGCCCTGCAGCTCGTGCGGACCGACCACACGACGCTGGCGGATCGTCTTGCGGAAGCCGGGGGCCATCCGCTCGACATGCTCCTCGACCCGGTCAGCGAAGACACTCAGCTCGCGCTCGTCCCAGCTACCGGTCAGCTCTCCGGCGGCATCGCCGGCCGTCCTCTGCGGAACGTGCGTGTAGGCCCAGGCGACCTCTTTCCCCGCCGGCATCCGACTCTCATCGACGCATGCGTACTGGCCGAGCACGAGGTAGGGCCGGGCCGGAATCAAGTGCATCGCCAGCTCACTGGACTGGCGGGTGAGGTAGTCCATGTCGTCGGCGACGTGGATCGTCCCCGCCCGCGCCGCTTCGGTGGCGGTCCAGGGGATGGGCCGTTCGAGCGACCAATCGACCTTAACCGTCGCGTTGTCGGGCTGGAACCCCTCGAGGTCTTTCAGCACCTCCCCCGGCACCGCCTCTTCGGGCAGCAGATGGCGGTAGAGCTGGGGAGCGTCTACGTCAGCAAGGACCGCTCGCCGGGCGCCGACCTCTTCGCCCCCCACCAGCCGCACCCCGCCGGCGCGGCCCGCCCGGATGAGGATTGTCTCGACCCGCTCGCCGCAGCGCAGCTCGCCGCCGGCGGCCCTGAGCCGGCGGACCAAGGCCCCGGTCAGCTTTCCGGCCCCTCCCTCCGGAACGGGAAAACCGTACTGCTGGCCGAGCGAGGCGAGAACCCAACCGTAGACAGCGGAGGGCGGCAACTCCGGCATCAGGTCGGCGTGCAGGGCATTGCCAGCGAGGATCCGCCCGCCCCCCTCGCCGCGAAAGCGCTCTTCGGAAAGCCGCCGCACACCGAGGAGGCTCAGCCGCAGCAGCCGCAGCGTCTGCTCGGGCCCGAGTGCAGCCGCAACCCTGGCCGCCGGTCGCAGCGGTGGCATGCTCGAGGTCAAGATGCCCATCAGGTGCTCGCCGATCCGCTCCCAGAGCGAGTAGAGCTGCCGCCAGGCGTCCCCGTCACCCGGTGCGAAGGCATCCAAGGAGGCGGCGGTCTCATCGAGGCGGGTGGAGAGCAGCGCGCAGGCGCCGTCCTCAGAGGGATGAGCGACCGCGGCATCGCTGCGCCGCCAGCG
>JBKPOV010000035.1:0-18867 GCA_046733315.1 Actinomycetota bacterium | reverse complement strand
CCGCGCAGGGCGACTGCAGTACGAGAGCCTTGAACTCGTCGACGTCGATGAAGCCTTCGCGACTATCGATTCCCCGTCCGACCTCTCGAGCCATTTGGCCGAAGCTGACCCAGAGCTGCAGCGGACAGGCGTCGAGGCGTTCGCCTGCGAGTGACTAAAGGACCTGAGCGAACTGGGATTCGAAGCCCACGACCTTCGGCCCGTGGGCCCTACGACCACCACCCCAACGCCCGATAACCCCGTCTTATGGAAACGACCTCGCTCGTCATTCCTGCGCGCTCCCAGAAACCCTTATCTCTAGGTTGCCTCAACTAGAACTTTCTGAGTCCTGTCAGCCCAAAGGAGCCCTCCTCCGCCCTGAAGATTCACGATTCAAAAAATGGGCGCAGTCTGGCTAGCGCTGCTTGATGGTGGCGATCGGCCGCAGACTTACCCCAGCCAAGAGCCCGGCCAGCCTCGCGACACGACATTCCATCTACGTAAATTCGCTCGATGAGCTCTTGCTCGTGCGATGGCAAGTACCTGACTGCGTTAGCAAATTTGCCGCGGCTTACCTCTGCAATCAGCCAATCCTCCGGACCGGGATCCTCGCTCCTCAGCGGAGCCGCATCCTCATCTGAGACCGTGGGTGGTTCGCGTTTCTCCCTATCTAGAGCGTTCTGTGCTCGTCTCCAAGCACAGTGGATCACCCAAGCCCGAGGTGCGTGGACATCTACGCCCTTGGCAAGGGCACGGGAGTACTCGAGAAGGGCCTGTCCGAATGCATCTTCCCCCCGGTTCTCAAAGAACTGCCATGAAAAACCTCGCGCTTGCAACCGCCTACGAAATCCCCGCCGCGCCACATCAATATCAGCCTGTCCAAATTGCACGACTAGGCAAATAGCCGGATTGGGTGATTGCATTCTTAGGTCGATCCCTACGTCCTAACCAGAGCTGTCTCAGTCCTGCCGGTGAAAAGAGCCTCAAGCAGCATCGCGACAGCCGCGGAGAGCAGAAGGCCACCGAGGAAAATCCGGCGGTTCAGATCCTCGGCGGCATCGCTCGTTCGGAAGGTCTGCACGCTTGCACACGAAGGCTTCTCGGCCAATACTCGCTCGAGGAAGAATTCGTCATAAGGATTTGGCTTTGGATTGGGTATTTCGCCGCATGTCAACTGTATTGAATCGCCACGGACCCTCGCATTCGAATCGAGTTCCGATCTATCCGGCACACGATCATTAACTGACATTCCTACGGCAGCGTCGTTCAGCATGGCGTCCGCGAGTGGGGGATGGTCGAGAAAATCTAGCGCCTGCCTGTTGGCCTCCCACCACATCAGACTATGACCCGGAAAGCTAACCAACGCCGGACTGGTCAACGAACAAGCCGAGTAGCCAGCGTCGCGGGCAATGTCTAGAGAAAGGCGAAATTTCAGAACACCCGCAAGGAAAAATTTCGGGTCGAGTCGACCAATAAGCGGGGCCTGCGCCACATATACATCGCGAAACCGCGACAGCCGCATCCGCCGCCACTGAATCCCAGCCATAGAGATGGGATTGGAGAGCCCAATTCCCTGGACTTCTGCACTCAAGAGATGAGCATATGCGACCGAAAGCACTAGTCGTCTCGGAGAGTGACTGAGCCCAGCCGTGCGTGCGACCTGTAGTTCTCCCCGGGCTTCAACCGGATGTTCACAGCCATCTCTAGCCGAGATCGAGAGGCGCAGAAACCAGCTCGGTGGTCGCCTTCCTCGCTTGTCAAGTGCATCCGTTGAAACCCAGAGGCCCCACGGATGAGGCGGAGGCGGGCTCGACCTCAAGGCTGGTGCAACCAATAGATATCCGGCGAACCCAAGCACGAGGCTTAGCCCGGCCCAAGCAAAGCGTGACTTGCGTGACGAGAAGGTGACCCGGCGGAAGGCGCCTACTCTTCTGCTCCGTCTAGGTCTGCTCCGTCTAGGTCTTCTTCTGGACAAAGTCTTGCGTCGCACCCAGGCAGTTCTACGCAGAGGAGTGGACGGCGACTTAAGCTGAAGAATCTGTGGACCTTTTTGCGGACCTCGAAATCGGTAACCTGCATCACCTCAGAGCACTTCAGGTCGCCTGAAGGCACTGAATGGAACTGAAAATGCCCTCTACCCCGAGGTTGAGGGCCTTGTGGGTGGAAACACCCGTGATGGTTCGACTCCATTCAGCCGCATTACCAAGCCCCTGGAAATCAGCGACTTCTGTGCCGCCACCAGCGGCGCGGAAGCGCTGCCCAGGAGCTTCCGTCGGACCGTTCTCGGACCGAGCTGGCTACCTTCTCCGCCGATCGACCTGAACGCCAAGCCATTAGGGCCCACTGACCACGCCCTCTTCTCGATCGCGCTGAAGACGGGGCTACGCCAAGGCGAGCTGCTCGCTCGGCGACGGGGCATTCATCGCTGCGCAGCTTCGGGGCATCGGATCGTTCGATTTCAGCGAGGTGGGTAACCTGGCCTCACGGGAGGTGTCTGACTCGGTTCTTCAGCGCGTCATTGGCTGGATGCTCAGTCAAGGCTTTCGCTAGGGACTTCACCCAGAGCGGGATCGATGCCTTGTTGCGGGGCATCGTGGAGTCGCTGGTGAAGATGAGGCCGTAGTGCTCCTCGCCGGCGGCCAGCATCTGGTTGTGGATCAGCTGGAAGTCGAGAACGTCGTTGGTCACGAGGGTCCGTTGTTCGGTCGCGATGCGGCGGACGATCTCGCGGTCGGCGACCGCTTCCAAGTCGGGCCTGTCACCCTTGATCGCCTGGACGTCGAAGTCCCCCCTACTCCGTAGCTCACGAGCGATCTTCGGCGAGATCATCTCGTCGAGCAGGAGCTTCACGCAAGGGCCTCGTGGCCCCGACGCCAGCGCTCGCGCTCGCGCTCGCTGGCGACCCGGGAGCGCTCGACCAGCTCGTCCACCTCGTCGGTGTACTCGCCGTAGTAGCGCGCCGCGGCCTCCAACTGCTCCACCGGGATCTCGAGGTAGGACGCGGCCTCCTCGACCGAGCCATCGTTTTGGCGGATCGTCTCAATCGCCTCGGGGACGTCTAGGCGGGATCCGAGCAGTGCCGGCCGGCGGCCGGCGGCCCCTTCCCGAAAGTAGATCAGAGGATGCTCGTCCTGGCGGATCCCCTCCTCGATGTAGCGCTCGGCAAGCGCCGTCTGGCCAGAGCCGGCATCGGCGGCATGGTCCTTGAGGCGCCTAACCGTGCTCGGGTCGAAGCGGAAGCTGACGCTCTGCTTACCTTGCTTGCTCTGTTTTCGGGCCATCGTGCACTCTCCGTATTGTCGCGTATTGCGAAGTATAGCGGACGGCTTTCGCTTGCCCTTTAGCTCAAAGCCGGGGTGTTCGCGTCGAAGGTGCGCTCAGTTGGCGGGCTCGAGCCTGGTGATCATTGGGAAGTGGCGCACGTTCGTCGTCAGCAGGTCGGCCTCAAGCAGGAGCGCGGTGGCGGCGATCAGGTAGTCGGCGTCGTCGATGCCGCTGTGGGACCGGCGGTGGCGCCGAGCAAGGGACCCCGCAGCCCGAGCCACCTCCTCCCCCACCGGCACCCAAGAAATCGCCGAGAAGAACTGCTCCAGTGCGCCGACCTCTTTCTCGCGCACGCCAGCCAACAACTCAAAGCGCACGACCTCGCTGGCAAAGATGGATTCTTCGGCCTCCAGCAGATCGGTTAGGAGATCGACGGCGGGAGGTGAGCCGCGCAGGTGATCGATTGCGACGCTGGTGTCGAGCAACTTCACTTGACGCCGAGCTTGGCCAAGCGATCGTTGAGGTCGCCGCCGCGGATCGCGTCGACGTACTCAGCGCCGCTGCTGCGTCGGCTTTTCCACGAGCCGGCGCTGGCCTTGAGGGCGCGAAGCTTCTCGTCCTTCCCCTGCTCCCCAAAGGTTGTGCGAACGGCGCGACGGATCAGCTCCGAACGCGAAGCACCAGTGTCGCGCGAGGCACGATCGAGGAGCTCCAACTCGCCCTCGCCTAGATAGACCTGCGTCCTGCTCATAGCATCACTATACACCTTATGGTGTCGCCTCCAAAATCATCGTGGATTTCTGGGCTCCGAGCTCGTCGCGGGCTACTTCCTGGGGGTCCCCCGTCATCACTTGTCGTCAAAAGCCTGCGCCAGCTCCCGCCACGGCCCGACGTCCCAGAACCTGCGGGCGGCGCCGGAGGTCGAAGGCAGGACCCATAGCGAAGCGCCGCCGAGGCGCTCCTCTTGGAGGCCGTAGTCGACGCTGCGTTCGAGGGCGGCTCGGGCGGCGTTCTTGCCGTTGAAGGCGAGGTTGCCGGGTTCGGCGGCGGCGATGCGGGCTTGCAGGCCGGAGACGTCGAACTCCGCTGTGCCGACCTCCTCGTCGGAGCCGTGGAGGATCTTGCAGACGTCGGTCAGGCCGAGGCCGAACTCGGGCAGGCGCTCGTATTCGGCCGGAGCGAGCTGGACCGGCGTCAGACCGGTGGCGTGGAGGGTCGCCCAGAAAGAGTTGCCGGGCCCGGCGTAGTAGGCGCGCGCCCGCGCCGAGGCCGAGCCGGCGGCGGTGCCGCAGAAGACGACCCGCAAGCCGGGACGCAGGATGTCGGGCAAGACCTCAGCCATGGTCGGCGAAGCCAAGACTAAGCTCCGACACAATCAGGCAACCGCGCCCGATCACCCTCCGACCCCAGGAATCGAGTGGAGACATGACCAAACCCGATGACGTGCATGACGCCGCGATGCTCTACGGAAACCGATTCCTCACCGAGGACGCTCCCGACAAGGACTTCCCGGCGCGCGGCATGTCGTCGCTCGACGCGATGCGGCTAGTCGACGAGGAACTGGCGCTGGAGGGGGACCCGCAGCGCAATCTGGCGACTTTCGTGACGACCTGGATGGAGCCCGAGGCGCAGCAAATCATCGCCGAGAACCTCTACCGCAACTTCATCGACCACGCCGAGTATCCGATCTCGGCCGAGATCGAGCAGCGCTGCATCCGCATGCTCGCCGACCTCTACCACGCGCCCGGCGAGACGACCGGCGCCCGCACACAGGGCTCCTCTGAGGCGATCATGCTCGGCGCGCTCTCGCTGAAGTGGAAGTGGAAGCAGCGGCGCGAAGCGGAATCGAAGCCGGTCGAGAAGCCGAACCTGATCTTCGGCGGCGATGTCCACGTGGTCTGGGAGAAGTTCTGCCGCTACTTTGACGTCGAGCCGCGGATCGTGCCGCTGCAGGAGGACAAGTACGTGATCGGCCCGGAGGACGTCGAGCCTCACATCGACGAGAACACGATCGGCGTCGCCGCTGTGCTCGGCACCACTTTCACCGGCCACGCCGACGACATCGTCGGCATCAACAATCTCCTGGTCGGCCTCAAGGGCGAGAAGGGGCTCGACGTGCCGCTGCACATCGACGCCGCGAGTGGCGGCTTCGTCTGGCCCTTCCTCTACCCCGACTCCGAGTGGGACTTCCGACTCGAGCAGGTGCGCTCGATCAACGTTTCAGGGCACAAGTTCGGGCTGGTCTACCCGGGCGTCGGCTGGCTCATCTTCCGCGAGAAATCGGGCCTCGCCGACGATCTCGTCTTCTACGAGAACTACCTGGGCAAAACTGACGCCACCTTCACGCTCAACTTCTCCACCGGCGCCTCGATGGTCCTCGCCCAGTACTACAACTTCGTCCGCTACGGGCGCGAGGGCTACACCTACATCATGGAGGCGATGCAGGAGAACGCCCGGGCCCTCGCAGGCAAGCTCAAGGAGATCGGCGATTTCGAGCTGATCGGCGATGGCGAGGAGCAGCTGCCGCTGGTCGCCTTCAAGCTAGCTGGCGAAAAGGGCTACGACGAGTTCGACCTCTCGTGGCAGCTCTCGGCCGAGCGCGGCTGGATGCTTCCCGCCTACACGATGCCCCCCAAGGCCGAAGGGGTGAAAGTGCTGCGGGCGTTGGTCAAGCAGACGCTCAGCCGTGAGCAGATCGACCGCCTCGCCGACGACATTGCCCTGGCCTGCGCGACGCTGGAGAAGAAGGGTGGCGCCCATCCGTCCGAGCGCAAGCGGGTGAAGACCGGCACCGGCTACTGAGAGCCGGTCGGGCCGGTCAGGCCTGTTCGGCGACCTCGATCCGGCCTTCGTCCGCGGCTGCCCGCAGCGCCGCGTAGTCGCGCTCGTTCTGGTCGGCGTAAGCCTCGGCGAAGCGCGCCATCGCCTTGTCGAAGCTGCTGCCCTTGCCCAGGTAGGAGGCGATCGCGATGCGGTCGCCGCTGCGGGCGTGGGCGTGGGCCAGGGTCGTGCCGCAGATCTGCGCGTAGGCAGTCAGGGCCGGCGGGTCCATCGCATCGATGCGGGCAGAGCCCTTCTGGTCCCAGAGCTGGCGGACGTAGTAGTCGCGCTTCTTCTCGTCGAGGCCCGTCGCCTTCACCCAGCCGAGCAGGATGTCGCTGGCGGCCTGGACGAGGCGCTGACCCTGGACCACGCGCTCACCTTGCTGGGCGTAGACGGTCGGCTCGGCGTATGGCTCGAGCACTGAGGACTGCGCCTCCTTGATCTGGAGGAAGAGGGGGTCGCCATCGTCGCGGCCCTGGAGCAGGACGATCCAGGCGCGGGTGCCGACGCTGCCGACGCCGACGACCTTGAGCGCGGCGTCGAGGTAGCGGTAGCTGTCGAGCAGGACGCGGCGGTCCTCGGCGAGTGTCTCGCGGTAGTCGTTGAGAATCTCCAGCACGCGGGCCTCGATCTCCTCGGGATCGTCGCCGGCGAGCTCCCGCAAGGGCACGACCAGCGGCGGTTCGCTGACGATGCGCAGCCGCCCGTCGACTTCGTGGGTGAGCTTGGAGAGGGCGCGCATGCGGTCCTTGGCGCGGGTCTTGGCGAGGTTGCGTCGGAAGGCCTCGGCCTCCTGCTTGCCCGCCGCCGCGGCCCAGCGCTCGGCGATCGTCGCCACGTCCACCTGCGTGTACCAAACCTCGAGGTTGCCGAGGGCGGCCAGGCGGCGCATCGCCTGGCGGTACTCGGCCGCCATCGTGGCGACGATCCGCCGCCGCTCGCGAGCGGGAAAGCCGCGATCGCGACCCGCCACCGAGAAGCTCGCGGCGAGCCGCTTGAGGTCCCACTCCCACGGGCCCTGCAGGGTCTCGTCGAAGTCGTTGACGTCGAAGACGAGCTGACGGTCAGGCGAGGCGAAAGCGCCGAAGTTGGCGAGGTGGGCGTCGCCGCAGAGCTGCGCCGTAAAGCCGCTGCGCGGCGTCCCCGCCAGGTCCGCCGCCATGATCGCCGCGGCGCCGCGGAAGAAGGCGAAGGGGGACGCCAACATGCGGCCGTAGCGCAGCGGCACCAGATCCCCCAGCCGCGAAACCGCCTGCCGCTCGAGCAGCTCGATCGGGTCGGCCCGGTCGGTGGCCGGTGCCCAATCGCCGTGACTGGCGCGCGGCGCCGCCTCCCGCGCGTCCTTTCCGGCCGCCTCACGCTCGGCCGGAGAGCGGTCGTCTTGGCGGCGGTCGAGCATCGTCAGGCGGTTGCCGGCTCGGGCTCGAGCGGAGGCGGATCGGGCCCGGCCTCCAGCTCGTCGAAGCGCCGATCGGGCAGGCGGCGGGTCGTCCAGAAGGACGCCAGGCTGAGGAAGGCGGCGAAGAGGAAGGCGGTCTTCAACGCTTTCAGCTGCGCGTCTTCGTAGTTCTCGACCAGCGCGTCGGCGGTCGCGACGTCGAGACCGGCGGCCTCGGCGCCGGTCCGCACCTCCTCAGCGGCGACGAAGCTGCCGCCGGCGCTGAGCTGCAGCTCGAGCTGCTTGCCGACCTCGGCGGATATGCGGGCGTCATCGGCGACGTTGCCGGTGAAGGCAACGATGAGCCCGCTGATTACGATCGCGCCGAGCAGTGCCGTGCCGAGCGAGGAGCCAAGCTGCTGGGAGGTGCTCTGCAGCCCCCCGGCCTCGCTGCGGTCATCATCGCCAACCGCCGACTGGACCACATTCCCGAGCTGGGAGACGATCAGGCCCATCCCGAGGCCCAGCACCCCCATCGCAACAAGGAAGGAGCCGTTGTCGAGCTCGGGCTCGATCGTCGCCAGCAGCATCAAGGTCGAGACGAAGACGATCGCCAGGCCGGCGCGAACCAGCGGCCGCGGGGCAAAGCGCTTGGCCAGCGCCGAACCGCCAATCGCGGCGAAGAAGAGCCCGGCGGAGGCCGGCAGCATGCGCACGCCCGTTTCGAGCGCGTCTAGCCCCTGCACCACCTGCAGGAAGAGTGGAATCGTGAAGAAGACCCCCATCAGGATCAGGTTCTGGGCGAGGAACATCGCGACCCCACCGCGCAGTTGCGGAATCCGCAGCAATGGCAGGTGCACGAGCGGTTCGAGGCCCTGCGCTTCGCGGCGTCGCTCCCAAGCCACGAAGGCGGCCAGCAGCAGACCGCCGGCGGCGATCACGAACGGCGTCAGCGAGAAGCCGAACGGCTCGAGTGGGGAGCTGCGCGGCGCCAGCCAGCCCCAGTTGCTCGCCTGCAGGACGCCGAAGACGACCACGGCGAGGCCGGCGGCCGAGAGCACGCTGCCGACCCAGTCGGGCCGGGGGACGCTCTTCTCGCGTGCGGGCTCCCTGATCGACCGCGTCCCGATCAGGATCCCGAGCGCCACGACGACCTCGCCGACGAAGACGATCCGCCAGCTCAGCTCGGTCGTCGCCCAGCCGCCGAGGATCGGACCGACGGCGATCCCGGCGCCGGCGACGCCACCCAGGACTCCGTAGGCAATTGCCCGCTCGGCGCCCTTGTAGTTGCCGGCGACGAGGGCGATCAGGGCAGGGATGACGAGTGCGGCGCCGATCCCCTCGAGAATCGACCAGCCGAACATCAGCGACGGGACGTTCCACGACGCGGCGGTCAGTCCCGAACCGACCCCGTAGATGCAGAGACCGATCGTAAAAGCGCGACGCCGGCCCCAGATGTCCCCCAGCTTGCCTCCGGTCAGCATCAGTCCCGCCATGACCAGCGCGTAGAAGGCGATCACCATCTGGATCGTGGTCACCGTGGTGTCGAAGTCCTCGACCAGCTGCGAGATTGCGACGTTCATCACCGCCTGGTCGAGCACCATCAGGAACTGGGCGGCGCCGAGCGTGACGAGCACTCCCCACTTGGCCACGGTCAGATCACCAGTCCAGCAATTCCGCGGATGAGGAGGAGAGCGCCGAGCACAGCCGCGACGATTATCCCTGTCAGGCGGCCATTGCGGGCAAGCCAGGCCCGGAACCGCTGGACGGCTTCGCCGGTTTTCTCGGGAGCGACGAGATAGCCGGCGAGCGGCAGCTCCAGCAGCAACTGCTGGATCAGGCAGAACCCGAGGACGAGCAGCACGGTCGGCAGCGCCGTTACGTCGAGTTTGTGGATGTGGTTGAGGCCGGTCAGATAAGAGACACCGGGGAAGCTGAGCAGGAGGCCGACGACGAAGGCGACCCGGGGCGAGCCGCGACCGAGCAGCCGCATCGGCAGCGGTTCTTTTTCCTCGGCTCCGTTTCCCACCTGCTTCTTGCTCTTGTGGCGCGACCGGCGCTCGCGCAGCGGTCGGTCTCTATCGGTGGCCAGCACAACGGCGACGAGAAGCAGGAGCAGCCCGACAACGACGTCCTCGGCCGGGCTGAGCGTGTTCTTGCTGGTGCTCGTCGCGCTCGAATCCGGCAGGGCAAAGACGATCACCAGGCCGGTGCTGATGCTGGCCGTGTAGGCGCCGAGCAGGTAGCCGAGCATCAGCCGCTTTGGGTTCGGCAGGAGCAGCATCAGGGTGACGGCGGCGAGCAACGTCGGGTTGAACATGGCCAGCAGCGAAAGCAGGAAGATCTGGCCGAGATCGCTCACCCGGCCGCCATTCTCGCCTTATTCAGTCGGCGCAGCGTTCGCAGCGACCGCGCAGGACCACGTCGTGGTCGCTTACCTCGAAGCTGATCTGCTCGGAGAGCTTGGCGATGGCCCGCTCCAGGGAGGGGTCCTCAAACGGGACCATGCGACCGCAGTGGCGGCAGATCGCGTGGTGGTGATGCTCACCCCCAGGCTCTACGCGCTCGTAGCCGGCGGTGCCGCGAGTCACCTCGAGCCGCTGCACCAGCCCGAGCTGCTCGAGCTGCTCGAGGGCGCGGTAGACGCTGGCCCGGCCGACCGCGGGCTTGCGGCGGCGCAGCTCCTCGTCGAGGTCGAGGGCGGTGACGGCGCAGTCGTGGCGAGCCAGGGCCTCGACCACGGCGGTGCGCGCCCCGCCGCGCCGGTAGCCGGCCTTGTGCAGGGCGGCGAGGGCGTACTCGGCCCAGGCGGTGTCGGCCTTGGTCGGCATCTCAGCCGATCGTAGCCCCGGCCGGCAGCGGCGTCGGCCGCCGCATGCCGCGCAGGCGCCCGGCGGGCAACGAGAGCAGGTAAGTCACGACGATCGCCAGCGCCACCGAGGCACCCCCGGCCGTGCCGGCGTAGTAGGAGAGATAGAGCCCACCGACGCCGGCGAGCACCGCGAGCCCGGCGGCGAGCATCATCATCGGCAGCATGCGGTCGCTGAGCTGGCGTGCGGCGGCGGCAGGACCGACGAAGAGGGCGACGACGAGCAGGTTGCCGAGACCCTGCACGGCGACGACGATGGCAGCGCCGAGCAGGAGCAGCAGGACGGCATCGGCAAGCACGGGCGAGACGCCGAGCGAGCGGGCCGCGCCGCGATCGAAGCCGGCGATGAGCAGCCGGCCGTGCAGGAGGCGCAGGGCGAGGGCGACCAGCAGGGCCAGCCCCGCTGCCGCGACGAGGTCAGCGTCGCCGATACCGAAGAGGTCGCCGAAGAGAAGCGCCTCGATCCCCGGCGGCGAGTCGGGCGAGAGCGCCAGCAGCACGCCAAGGCCGAACATCGTCGTCACCACGACGGCAACCGCGGCATCCCTGCTCACGCCGGCGATCTTGGCGGCAAGGGCGATCGCCGCGGCCGCGAGCGCAATCGCCGGCACCGCGCCGAGGAGCAGCGGTGCGCCGGCAAGTGCCGCCAGCACGAGGCCAGGGAAAAGCGAGTGGGCAAGGGACTCGGCCGCATAGGAGAAGCCGTAGAAGACGACCCAGCAGCCGAGCGCGCCGCCGGCGATGCCGAGCAAGACGATCTCGGCGAGGGCACGCTGCATGAACGGTTCGGTGAGGGGCTCGAGCATGGTCAGTGGTGGTGGTGCGGCGGCAGGATCGCGCGGCCGCCACCGCCCGGGATCTCGACGATCGCGCCGCCGTAGGTGGCTTCGAGCACCGCCAGGTCGTCCAGGACGTCATCTGGCTGACCCCAGGCGACCTGCTGCTTGTTGAGGCAGAGGACGAGGTCGCAGGTGCGCGCCTGCGCGAGGTCATGCGTGGCGATGACGATCCCGCGACCCTCTTCGGCGAGTTCGGCGATCAGCGCTTCCAGTCCCTCGCTGCTCGGCCGGTCGAGTCCCGAGAAGGGCTCGTCGAGAAGCAGCACGCCGGCGTCCCGGACCAGCGCCCGGGCGATCAGGACGCGCTGGCGCTGGCCGCCGGAGAGACGGCCGAAAGACCGTCCCCCCAACTCCCCGAGGCCAACCCGCTCGAGCGCATCAGCGGCCGCGACGCGCTGATCGCGGCCGGGCCGCCGCCACCAGGGCAGGCTGGAGATCGCTCCCATCATCGCCACGTCGAGGGCAGAGACCGGGTAGTCGAGGCGCGAGCGCTCGGTCTGGGGCACCGTGGCGCAGTCCGTCGCAACCTGCAGCGTCCCCGTCAGCGGCCGCAATTCGCCAAGCAGGACCCGCAGCAGCGTCGTCTTGCCGCCACCGTTGGGTCCGAGCAGGGCGAGCTTCTGGCCACCCCGCAGGGAGAAACTAACGCCTGAGATCGCCGGCTGGCCGTCATATCCCGCGGCCAACGCGGCCGCCTCGATCAACCCGGCACCCGGCATCCCCGGCTCCTCCCCGTGAAGCCGCGCACCATCGCGTTCGCGTTCGCAGTCTCCATGCTCAAGTAGGTGGCGCCATCGGAATCGGCGGCGCCAAGCGTGTCGCCGTAGAGGCTGTACTCGGCCGAGGCGCCAGTCTGCGCGGCGATCGCTTCGGCGACGCCGGCGCTCAGTGAGCTCTCCGGGAAGATCGCGGCGACATGTTCGCGCTCGATCAGCGCCGCGAGAGCGCTGAGATCCTTAGCCGAGGGCTGGGCTTGAGTCGTCTGCGAGGGGATCACCGCGCCGACGACGTCGATCTCGTAGCGGTGGGCGAAGTAGCCGAAGGCATCGTGGTCGGTGACGAGCTTGCGCCGATCGACAGGGACGAAGCTCATGCAGCGGGCGATCCCGTCGTCCAGCGCGCGCAGTCTGGCCAGGTAGCCGCGGGCGCTGCGCTCGAACTGGCGCGCATGGGTTGGGTCGGCGGCCGCCAGCCGCCGCTCGATTTCGGCAACAGCGGCCTCGGCGTTGCGCGGGTCATGCCACCAGTGGGGATCGAAGCGAGAGGCCTCGGCGCCACTCGACTCGCCGGGCAACCGCTCCGGCACCACCGCGCCCAGGTCGACCACCTTGGCATCGCTGCCGCTGTCGGAAACGACCTCCTCGATCCAGTCGTCGAGCCCGTCACCGCTGGCGAAGACGAGCTCCGCTTCGGCGGCGTTGGCGACGTCGCTTGGGCGCGGTTCGTACTCGTGCGGATCGGTGTTTGGCTCGAGGACTTGGTCGACCGCGACGGCGTTGCCACCGACTGCGCGGACAAAGTCGCCGACCTGGGTGGTTGTCGCCACGACCCGCAGTTGGCCACCCGAAGCACCGGAGTCAGCGCAGCCGCTGAGGAGCAGGACCGCGGCGATCGCAGCGGCGACGGCGAGCGACGGCGCCCTGCGGGCGCGGGCGGCCACGGCGCGGGCGCAGGCGGCAAGTGCGAAGACCGCCCCGGCAACAACCGCGATCGTCGCCCCGGGCGGCGCATCGGTCTTGACCGAGAGCCAGAGCCCCAGCGTCCCCTCGGCGGCGACGAGCGCGATGCTTGCCAGCTGCCAGCTCAGTATCCGCTCGCAGAAGATGCGCGCGGTCAGCGCCGGCACGACGAAGAGGGCAGCGACGAGCAGCGCGCCGACCACAGAGAGCGCCGCGGTGGTTGCGAGGGCGATCAGGCCGAGGAGCACCGTTTCGAGCACGCCGTCGTGCCGGCCGGCCGAGCCCCGGTCGCTCGGGTCGAAGCCGGCCGCGAGCCAGCGATGCCCGAGCAGCAGCGAGGCGCCTAGGGTCAGCGCCGCGGCCCCGCTCGCCAAGACGATGTCGCCACTATCGACGAGGAGCAGACTGCCGAAAAGCAAGGTCTCGACGTTGGCACCGGAGCCGAAGACGTCGCTGGCGAGGATCGTGCCGGCCGCCAGGCAGCCGACCAGGACGATCGCGACGGCGCTGTCCGTACTCTCGTCCTCGCGCCGGCCAAGCAGCGTGCTGCCGGCACTGAAGATCACGGCCGCCCCGAAGGCACCAAGCGGCGCCGCGAAGCCAAGGCCGTCGGCGAGCACCAGCCCCGGGAAGGCCGCGGTACCCACGGCATGGGAGAAAAAGGCCAGTCCGCGCAGGACGATCCAGGTGCCGAGCAAGCCTGCTGGCACCGCGAGGATCAGAATCTCGAGCAGGCCTCGTTGGACGAATGGCAACTGGAAGGGCTCGAGCACAGCTCGATTGAATCAAAAATGAGACCCATTTTCATAAAGAAGCGACCATGAGGGCTCTCGTCCAGCGGGTCAGCCAAGCGGCGGTCGACGTCGAGGGAGAGCGGGTCGCGCAGATCGGGCCGGGGATGTTGGTCCTGCTCGGGGTGCGACGCGGCGACACCCCCGAGCAAGCCGACCGACTCGCCGACAAGGTGCGCGCGCTGCGGATCTTCGACGACGCCGACGGCCGCATGAACGAGCCGCTCGGCGACCGCGAGGTGCTCTGCGTCAGCCAGTTCACCCTCTACGGCGACGCCAGCAAGGGCAACCGGCCGAGCTACGTCGAAGCGGCGCCGGCCGCGGCGGCCGAGCCGCTCTACGACCGCTTCTGCGAGCGCCTCGGCGCCGCCAAGGGCGTCTTCGGGGCTTGCATGGGCGTGGCCCTCGTCAACGACGGCCCGGTCACCATGACCCTCGAGGCATGAACTCGCTTCCGGTGCGCTTTATCCGTCTATAGACCACATAAAGCGCACCGGAAGGCTCCCGAGGCTAGGGAGCAAGCAGCGAGCGGCGCCAGCCGCTGGCCGTTGCCTCGAAGAGCTCGCGACTGTGCAGGCGGTCCTCGGCTTCCTGCCAGAACTCGACGCGGTCGGGGATGACGCGAACCGCACCCCAATCGTCCGGACAAGGGACGGGCAGATCGCCCAGCTCGGCCTGCAGCGCCTCGAGTCGGGCCCGCAGCTCATCCAGGCTCTCGATCTCCTCGCCCTGGCGCGAGACGCACGCCTGCAGCTGATGGCTTCGTGGGCGGCCGGCGAAGAGCCGCTGCGCCAGCTCGCGCTCGGCGATCTCGGCACGGCCCTCGATCCTGGCCTGGCGCCCGAGCGCCGGCCAGTAGAAGGCCACAGCGACATGGGGATTCGCCCGCAGCTCTTCGACCTTGCGGCTCCCCAGGGCCGTGGTAAAGACCAGCGCATCAGGCGCTAGCTCTTTGAGCGTGACCAAACGAGCGGAGGGGCACCCGTCGGCCGTTGCCGTCGCCAGTGTCATCGCCCGCGGCGCCGGAACGCCGGCCTCCTGAGCCTCGACCAGCCAGCTGTCGAGGATGCCGAGCGGCTCACCCACTGCTGTCTCCAGGTCGCCGATCTTTAAATTGGTATCACAATTCGAGTTATACTTACAATCTGAATGGCTGAGAAGACACGGCGTGAGACAAGGGCCGAGAAGCAGGCGCGCACGCGTGCCGAGCTGATCGCCACGGCCACGAGCGTCTTTGCCGAGCGCGGCTACGAAGGTGCCTCGGTGGAGGAGATCGCCGAGCGCGCTGGATACTCGCACGGCGCCGTCTATTCCAACTTCGACGGCAAGTCCGACCTATTCCTCGCCGTCTTCGAGGAATACATGGCAAACAGGGCAGGGGAGCTGGCGGCGACGCAAGAAGGCATCGACGTCGACGCGCCGCTGGAGACCCGCGCCCGCGCTCTCGCCGACCAATGGATGGAGCGCTTCGCCAAGGATCGTGAGTCATTCCTCTTGCACCTGGAGTTCCTCGCGGCAAGCCGGCGCGAGCCCGAGCTGGCGGAACGCTTCGGCACTCGTTCCGCCTCGCTGCGCGAGGCGATCGCCGCCTTCATCGCCCACTACCAGGAGGAGGAAGGTGCCGCCGCCCCCCTCCCCCCCGCCGACCTGGCACTCGTCCTGCGCGCCCTCGGGATCGGGCTCGCGATCGAAGCGCTGGTCAGCCCCGACGCCGTGCGCGACGATCTCTACGGCGATTTCGTCGAGCTGCTGGTGACGATGCTTCGCGAACAGGCGAGCCGATGAGCCGCGCCGCCTACGACGGCCTCGGCGTCAACTATTCCGACTTCCGCCGCGCCGATCCACGCATCGCGGGGCTTTCCCCGGAGGCGGTGCGGTGCGGGCAGGAGCGCCTGCGGGCCGACCTCGCCAGCGGCCGCTGGGACGAAAAGTACGGCCTGCGCCTCGTCTGCGAAGAGCTGTGAGCGCCAGGGTGGAGCTGCGCGAGGCAGACGCGGGCGACGCCGGCGCCATCGCCGAGCTCTGGACCGCTGCCTACGTGCGAAGGCGAGGGCGGGCGGATTGAGCCCTACTCGGAGGCCGACTTCTTCGAGACCGCCGGCCGCGCCGGGTCCTCCGCGCCTCGCGAGGCGCGGACGTAATCGGTGTCGTCGCCCTGCTTGCGCCGGAGGCGCCCGGCGGGGCGGTCGCCCGAGATCGGGAGGCGGAGCTGTGCCGGCTCGCGGTGACAGCACGGGCGCGGCGCGGCGGCGTCGGCCGGACGCTTGCCGAGCGCTGTGAGGTGCTTGCCCGCGAGGCGGGCTGGAGCGCGATCGCGCTCTGGAGCCGCCGCTACCAGACGGCGGCCCATCGCGTCTACGAGTCGCTGGGCTACCGCCGCGTGCCGGAACGCGACAGCATCGATGCGAGCGGGCACGAGCGGCTCGTCTTCCGGCTGGGGCTCTGAGCACAATGACCACCTTGGAGAACCTGACGACACCGCTTGAAGGCTCGATCGTCGTGCTCGAGCCGCTCCGCCGCGACCACGCCGAGGAGCTCTGGGAAGCCGCTCAGGCGCCCGAGATCTGGGCCTGGCTGGCACACCTCGGCGAGAGCCGTGAGCTTTTCGGCCGCTGGCTCGCGCTGAGCTTCGAAGCCGCCGACGAAGGCCGCGAGGGGACCTTCGTCACTCGCGAGATCGCCAGCGGGCGCGTCGTCGGCAGCAGCCGCTTCCTCAACGTGCGCCCGGCCGACCGCGTCGTCGAGATCGGCTGGACCTGGCTGCACCCGAGCGCTTGGGGCAGCGGCGCCAACGTCGAGACGAAGCTGCTGATGATGGGCCACGCTTTCGAGACGCTCGAGTGCGTCCGGGTTGAGTTCAAGACCGACGCCCGCAACGAGCGCTCCCGCGCCGCCCTCACCGCCCTGCCGGCCCGCTTCGAGGGCATCCTGCGCAACCACATGATCGTCCCCGACGTGGGCCTGCGCGACTCCGCCTACTTCAGCGTGATCGATAGTGAGTGGCCAGAGGTCAGGTCCAATCTTGAGCGGCGGCTGGCGGAGGCCGGTAAGCCCGCACCGGTGGCGAATAGGCCCGAGATCTCGCTGCGCTACTCGAGCGACCCAGCAGAGCTGCCCCTCCTCGAGCCGCTCTGGAACGCGCTGCAGGAGCACCACATCGAGGTGACGCCAGACCTCGGCGCGGCGACTCCGAAGCGCTCGCTGCCCGAGGCCTGGCGGATCAGGCGCGGAAAGTACGAGCGCTGGCTGGGCGATCCCGACACCTTCTTCGTCATCGCCGAGGCGGGCGACGGGCCGGCGGGCTACGCCTTCGTCACCCTCGGAATGCCCTATGCGGGCTGGGCCGCAGGCGACCGGCTGGCCGACCTGGAGACCCTCTCGGTCCTGCCCGCGCACCGAGGCACGGGTATCGGCGCGGCCCTCCTCGAGGCGGTCTGGAACCGACTCGCCGAGCTCGGCGTCGAGGACATGCAGATCGTCACCACCGAGACCAACAGCGGCGCCCAGCGCTTCTACGAACGCCAGGGCTTTGCCCACCGTTTCAACGTCTACTACGGCAAAGCGCCGCGCTAGCCGCCGACCGAGCCGAGGGCGTCGTCGATGAAGGGGCCGAGCAGCTCGCCGGCCTTGATGGCGGTCGTCTCGGGATCGTCGCCGGGAGCCGTGATGTAGCTGATCGCGAGGCGGACGAGGGACTCGGCAAGCAGCTTGACCTTCGCCTCGGGCGCTTGCGGCCAACCCTCTTCGATCGTCGCAGTGAGGCGAGCAGTGGCCCAGTGGACCACCGGCATGCCCTGGGTAGTGACCAGCGGAAGCATGCCGCCGGTGCCGTCGTCGCTGAGCAAGATGCGGACCAGCGGGTCCTCACCGGCGGAGCGCAGGAAGGCCTGTAGCGCGGCGCCGACCGCGGCCCGCGGGTCGTCGAGGTGCCGCTTGACCGCTTCATCGACGCCGTCGAGGAAGCGTTCGCCCTCGTGAATGACGAAGGCCTGGGCGAAATCGTCGCGGCTGCCGAACTCCTTGTAGAGGGTCTGGCGGCTGACGCCGGCGGCGCTGGCGACATCGGACATCGTGATCTCCGACCAGGCGCGGCTCTCCAGCTGGTCGCGGGCGGCGCCGAAGAAGGTTTCGCGCAGCAGCCGCCGAGCGGCCTCGGGGTAGGGCGTGCGGGCGGTAGCCACGGCCGGGATCGTGCCAGCCGCGGCGGTCACTCGGCGTCCCCGGGGTCGGGCTCGAAGTCGATCTTGTCGCGCACCCCGCAGTCGGGACAGGCCCACTCGTCGGGAACATCGCTCCAGGGCGTGCCGGCGGGAAAGCCCTCTCGCGGGTGCCCCAGCTCCTCGTCATAGACGTAGCCGCAGCTCGGACAGCGCCAACGACTCACGACCCCTCCTTCCGGTGCGCTTTATGTGGGTATAGACCGTAAAAGGCGCACTGGAAGCTCATGCTGAGCCCCCGTAGCGGGCGAGGATGCGCCTGCGGGCCCGGGGTTGGATGTTGGCGCGGCTGAGATCGCCGCCGTAGTGCTCGACCAGGATCGGGTCCATCACCCGTCGCCAGAGCGGCGGGACCCAGGCGAGCACGATCATGCCCGCGTAGCCGGTGGGCAGCTGCGGCGCCTCATCGACGTGGCGCAGCGCCTGGTAGCGCCGCGTCGGGTTGGCGTGGTGGTCGCTGTGCCGCTGCAGGTGGTAGAGCAGGACGTTGGAGGCGACGTTGTTGCTGTTCCAGCTGTGCTCCGGACGACAGCGCTCGTAGCGACCGTCCTCCTTCTTCTGTCGCAGCAGGCCGTAGTGCTCGAGGTAGTTGACCACCTCGAGCAGTGAGAAGCCGAGGATCGCCTGCAGCACCAGGTAGGGCAAGACGACCGGGCCGAAGCCGATCGTCAGGACGGCGAAGAGGACGACGGTCATCGCCCAGGCGCCGACGATGTCATTCCTCAGACTCCAGTGGGACTTGCCGAGGCGGTCGAGGCGGGCGGCCTCGATCCCCCAGGCCGAGCGCAGGCTGCCGGTGACGGTGCGCGGCAGGAAGGCCCAGAAGCTCTCCCCCAGCCGCGAGCTGGCCGGGTCCTCGGGGGTGGCGACGCGGACGTGGTGGCCGCGGTTGTGCTCGATGAAGAAGTGGCCGTAGCCGGTCTGCGCCAGCGCGACCCGGCTCAGCCACTTCTCGGCGGCCTCGCGCTTGTGGCCGAGCTCGTGGGCGGTGTTGATCGCGATCCCGCCGACGACGCCCATCGTAAGGG
>JBKPOV010000034.1:0-3981 GCA_046733315.1 Actinomycetota bacterium | reverse complement strand
GATCAAGGTCGGGCCCAAGCGCTCGCCGGTGCACACGGTCGAGCAAGCGGTCGAGCTGGCGCGCGAGATCGAGCGGCGCTCTCAGGTCGAGCTGGCGGCGCTGATGTCCTACGAGGGCCAGATCGCCGGCGTCGGCGATCGGCCGCCGGGCCGACGCCTGCGCGGCGCGGCGATTCGCTCGATGCAGCGCCGCTCCGCCGCCGAGCTGGCCGAGCGTCGGGCCGCCGTTGTCGCCGCGATCCGCGAGTTCGCCGAGCTGCCGATCGTCAACGGCGGCGGCACCGGCAGCCTCGAGCTGACCGGCGCCGAGGACGTCGTTACCGAGATCGCCGCCGGCTCGGGCTTCTACGCCCCCACCCTCTTCGACACCTACAGCCGCTTCGGCCTCACCCCAGCGGCCGGCTTCGCCCTGCCGATCGTGCGCAAGCCCAGCGGTGCGATCGCGACGGCACTCGGCGGCGGCTACCTCGCCTCCGGCAGCGGCGACCCCTCGCGCGTTCCCTCGCCTTGGCTACCTCCCGGTCTAGAGCTCGACTCCGAGGAGGGCGCCGGCGAGGTGCAGACTCCACTCAGCGGCGCACCGGCCCGCGACCTCCGTATCGGCGACCGTGTCTACATGCGCCACGCCAAGGCCGGCGAGCTTTGCGAGCGCTTCGACGCACTCCACCTCGTGGAGGGCGAGGAGATCGTCGACGTCGTGCCCACCTATCGAGGCGAGGGCCAGACCTTCCTCTAAGCGAGCCATAGCCGGCGCATCTCGGAGTCCTAAGCGCCGAGGACCCGCGCTGCGTACTCGTTGGTGAAGGCGTGGCCGGGATCGAGCTCGTCCCGTGCTGCCTGGAAGTCGGTCCAGCGGGGATAACGCTCGGCGAGCGTGGTGGCAGTTTGAAAGTGGCGCTTGCCCCAGTGGGGCCGGCCGCCGTACTCGTTCATGATCGCCTCGACCGCCTCGAAGTAAGGGCGCCACTCCATGCCGCGGTACTGATGCACGGCGATGTAAGCGGTGTCCCGTTCGTGTGAGGGACTGAGCAGCGCGTCGTCACCGGCAGTGACGCGCATCTCGATCGGAAAGAAGACCGGGTAGCGGTTGGAGCGAACCCACTCGATCACCCGGCGGGCTGCCTCGGGACCGTGCTCCCGCGGCACCCCGTACTCCATCTCGGTGAAGCGGACGCGGCGCTCGTTGGCGAAGATGCGGTCGCTGCGGTCGATCGAGGTGCTGCCGGAGGCGAGCCAGGCAGCCAGGCGCGAGAGCGAGGGGATCGCGCGCGGCAGCACCTTGCCGGCGGCTGAGATCGCCTCCAGCGCCCAGTTCTCCAGCACGATGTCGTTGAGGAAGGCCGCGGTCCGCCCGCGCGGACGGGGCGGAGACTCGGTGCGATTGCGTTCGAGCACGAGGGCCGAATCTGCGTAGGGAAAGGTGAAGAGCTCGAAATGCTCGTGCGCGTCGGCGCGCTGCTGAAACGAGTCGAGCACCTCCTCGCGCGGGTGAGAGCTGTCGACCCGATGCAGCGTGAAGGCCGGCGTGCAGCGCAGGGTCACCGAGCAGATCGCCCCGAGGGCGCCGATACTGACCCGCGCGGCGCGCAGCAGCTCGGGATCGCTCGCCACCGTCAGCTCGCGCAGCGAACCGTCGGCGAGGACCAGCTCCATCGCGACGACCTGCGAGGAGATGTTGCGCAGCTTCGCACCGGTGCCGTGGGTTCCGGTCGAGATCGCGCCGGCGATCGTCTGGCGGTCGATATCGCCGAGGTTCTCCATTGCCAGACCCAAGCCATGCAGCTGCTCGTTGAGGTCCGCGAGCACCGTCCCGGCCCCGACTTTGACCAGACCCGAAGCGGGGTCGGCGTCGATCACACCGCTGACCCGGCTCACATCGATCATCGTGCCATCGGTCATCGCCGTCTCGGTGAAGGAGTGGCCGGCGGCCGCAACGCTGATCTTGCGGCCGGCCCGAGCCGCGGCGGCGACGCCCTCGGCGAGGTCATCGCGACTCGCGGGCCGCAGCCGCTCGACAGGCGCGCAGGTCTGGTCTCCGGCCCAGTTGCGCCAGGTAGTACCCCCTCGCGCCGCCTCGCCATTCGCCGCAAGCATGCTCTGAGCCTAGTCCGCTCAGCCCGCGGCGGGCCGGACGGCCGGCGGCGCCAGCGCGTGAAAGGCGTAGAGGACCGTACCGAGCAGCAGCACGATGATCGCCAGGCTAGGAGCCGCATTGCCGGCGACGCTGGCGGCTCCCCCGCCGGCAAGTCCACCAACGACCTGCCCCGCCGCCCAAGCCATATTGGACAGCCCCGCGGCGAAGCCCTGGTGCAGCCGGCTGGCCTCTGCCACCTCCGAGAGCATCGTCAATGCGGGGGTGAAGCAGATGCCTCCGCCGAGCGAGGTAAGGATCAGTCCCGCCATCACCACGCTCATCGCCTGCCCGATCGCCACCGCCGCCATCGCGAGAGCGCAAATGCTCAGGCCGACCATGAAAGGCAGGCGCCGTCCCACCCGGTCGGAGTAGCGACCCGCAGTTGGAGCCAGGACGGCCTCAAGCGCGGCGCCGGCGATGAACCCGCCGGCGATCAGCGCGTGCCCTCCACCGAGATCGGCGATCTGCAACGGAACCAGCACCTCGACCGCGCCGAACATCACCGAGGGGATCGCCACGAAGGTCGTCGCGATCACAATCGGGCGGCTGAACATCGTCTCGGCGACCTCGCGCAGGTCCTGGCGTTCCGGTGCCTCGGCCTCCGGCAGGCGAGCGGCGAAGACGGCAAGCGCTATCGCCACCGCCAACACCGCGCTGAAGACGGCTTCGGTGCCGATCGCTGCGGCAAGCGCGCCCAGAGCTGGACCGAGCAGCGCGCCCGCGACGGCCGTTCCCAGAGCCGTGCCGATGATCGAGCCGCGGCGCTCCGGCGGCGAGACGCTGATCAGCCAGGTCAGCGCACCGGACCAGATCAGCGCGCCCGCACCACCCTGGATGAAGCGCGCCGCGTCGAGCAGCAAGAACTCATTGGCGAAGCCGAAGGCGACGCTGGAAACGCCGAGCAGGAGCAGCCCCACGATCACGGTGCGCCGGGGCCCGAAGCTTGCGGCAAGCAAGCCCGCCGGCAGAGAGAAGACCAATGTCCCGGCCGCGTAGGAGGCGGAGAGGACCCCGGCCTGGGCCTTGCTCAGCCCGAGATCGGCGACGTAGTCGGGGAGCAGCGGCGCGATGGCCGAGAAGAACACGACGTCGAAGAAGACCATCGCGGAGGCAAGTATGAGCAATCGACGCATTGCAGACAATACAATCATCTGGAGCGTTCGCAGTCGTAGTCCGTCCCGTCTAGCATCGACGGATCGCCTACTCCCCGGAGGGGTGGCAGAGCGGTTGAATGCACCGGTCTTGAAAACCGGCAGGCGTCTAACGGCGTCTCGAGGGTTCGAATCCCTCCCCCTCCGCTTAAGGCCTCAGATTCCGCTTGCTAGAGCAGTGTGCGGAGGGGCAGCGAGGCTGAAGCCGAGTCCGGTTGGCTCCGGCTGAATCCGATTGTTCTGTGGCATGACTGTGGCACGGTTGTGGCATGGGGACGCTAAGGGCCAGAACCCAGTCAGTCACGGCGCGATATCGAAGTCTTCGACCGGATAGCCAGGGAGGGGCATCGCGTCCTCCGAGTCTCGTCCCCCCTCTCGGACTTCTATTGCGCGAGCCATGTATACGAGAGCCGCCCTCACGATGAGCATCTGCTGGATCGCGCCCTCGACAAGCTCACTCCAGTCAATGCGAGTCAGCCACCCTGCCTCGTCCTGCTTGTACATAGGCAAGTCATGCGCTATGAGAAACCCGTGGGTCACGGCGTGACGGCGCGCGACGAGACGCTTTAGCTCGGTAGCGTCGTCGTCGCCACTCACGTCGAGACTGAGATCGCAAAGAGCGACTAGACCACGGTTGCCATTGCGCAATTCGGCAACCAACCCTGGCTCCATCTCCACCGGCCTGCCCTTACGACG
>JBKPOV010000033.1:0-14099 GCA_046733315.1 Actinomycetota bacterium | reverse complement strand
GGCCCCTCCCTTGCGCTCCGGCACCGCGGCGCAGTCCCCGAGCGCCCAGACGCCGCTCATGCCCTCGACCCGCAGGTGGTCGTCGACCCTGACCCGGCCGCGCTCGTCGAGGGGCACCGCGAGGTGGCGGAGGCTCGGGTGCGGCGCCACCCCAGCTGTCCAGACGACCGTCCGGGTCGGCAGCGTCTCGCCCGTGGCGATGCGGGCGCTGTCGGCGGTGACCTCCTCCAGCGTGGTGCCGAGGCGGATGTCGATGCCGCGGCCGCGCAGCTCGCGCAGGGCGTAGTCGGCAAGCTCGGCGTCGATCTCCGGCAGCACTCGATCGCTGGCCTCGACGAGCACCCAGCGCATCCCGTGCAGACGGGCGCGCGGGTAGCTCTCGATCGCATCGGCGGCGAAGTCCTGCAGCTCGGCAAGGGCCTCCAGGCCGGCGTAGCCGCCGCCGACGAAGACGTAGGTGAGCAGCTCGTCACGGCGAGCTGCATCCTCCGTCGCGTTGGCAGCCTCCAATGTCTCGATTAGGTGATTGCGCAGCCAGATCGCATCAGCGAGGCTCTTGAACCCAATCGCGTGCTTGGATAGGCCCGGCACCGGCAGGACGCGAGACACCGAACCGAGCGCGAGCAACAGTTGGTCGTAGGGCAGTTGCTCGGTGTCACCCTCGCGTGTGCGTAGCTCGACCGTCTTCGCGGCTGGATCGTGCGCGGCAATCGCCCCCAGCCGCAAGTAGGTGCGGCTGAGAATCTCCCGCAGCGGGGTGACGACGTGCCGCGGCTCGAGCGTGCCCGCCGCGGCCTCGGGCAGGAACGGCGTGTAGAGCAAGAAATTGGCGTCATTGACGAGGACCAAGCGGGTCGACTGCCGGGGCATGATCCGCTCCAGCTCGCGAGCAGCCATCGCGCCACCGAATCCTCCTCCGGCGATGACGACGTTCCAGGCCATGCGGCCAAAGTAGCACTTTGTGACAACGTGTTACAAAGTGCTTGATCGCACTAGGATGGCGTCGATGCCACTGCACCTAGAGCCGGGGAAAAGCATTAAGAGAACCGCTCTGCATCGACGCTACGGCGGTCGACGACAGGGCGGAATTAGCCCCTCGGGCAAATCGCCGAACGTTTTTCTCTTCACGGATCCGGTCGAGGGGGTCCGGCACGGATACATCTTTGACGGGCAGCGCAAAGACGGCCTCTATGACTACACGGGCGAGGGCAAAAGCGGCGATCAGCAAATGGTCCAAGGCAACCGCACAGTGCGCGACCACCAAATCGAAGGTCGGGAGCTTCACCTTTTCGATTCCAGCGCGGCGCGCCTTGTCTACATCGGCCAGTACGAGTACATCAGCCACTACATGGCTGACGCCCCGCAGCAAGGAAGCTCCGAGGAGCGCTCGGTGATCGTCTTCCGCCTCCGTCCCATTGGCAAGGTCGGCGCGGTCGAGATCTCACCGGTGGAGGCCATCGTTCGCACCCCGGTGCGAGAGTTGCCAATCGAGCAATGGCACACCGAGGAAAGCTTGGTCACGCCAGGTAAGCCGTACACCGCCAAGCGCAGCGAGCAGCCGCTGGTCCTGCGCTTTACAGACGCGTTGCTTGCCGAAGGGCACGAGATTTGCCGACTCCAACTCTGGCCAAAAGGCGAGCCTTCGCCGTTCCTCTCAGACATCTATGACCGCACCACGAACACGTTGATCGAGGCCAAGAGCAGCATTGCCCGACCGGCGTTCCGCATGGCAATCGGCCAGCTCGCGGACTACGCGCGTCTCGTTAAGCCATCGCCTAACCGGGCGATTCTCCTCCCCGCAAAACCGCGCGGGGACCTCATCGAACTGGCTGCAAGTCAGGGCGTCGGCGTGATCTGGGCCGATGGCGACGAGTTCGTCGCTAAGTATCCAGCTTCTCCTTGATCAGGCGGTTGACTTCGCCGCCGTCGGCGCGGCCCTTTGTCTCCTTCATCACTGCGCCGACGATTGCACCAATAGCCTTCTGGTTGCCGGCGCGAATCTGTTCGGCGGCCTCAGGATTGGCGTCGACCGCGGCGGCGACGATCGCCTCCAGTTCGCTGCTGTCGGAGATCTGTACGAGGCCCTCCCGCTCGACGATCGCGGCCGGATCGCCGCCCTCGGCGACGAGTGCCGAGAGAACGGTCTTGCCACTGCCGTGGGAGATCTTCTTCTCCTGTACGAGGCCAATCAGGGCGGCGAGTGCACTTGGGTCTACCTTTGACTCGCCAGCGCGGGTCTCGCCGTTGTGCTGCCGCAGCGCCGCTGCCAGCTCGCCGGTGACCCAGTTGGCGACGACGCGTGGCTCGACGCCCGCCGCCGCCTGCGCGGTTCGCTCGAAGTAATCGGCGGTCTCGGGATCGGCCGCCAGCAAGGCGGCAACGTCCTCGCCCAGACCGAGCTGCTCGCGATAACGCTCGCTCTTCGCGGCGGGGAGCTCGGGCAGTGACTCGCGCGCCTCCCGCAGCATCTCCGCGGTCGGGACGATCGGAACGAGGTCGGGCTCGGGGAAATAGCGATAGTCGTGCGCCTCCTCCTTCGAGCGCAGCGGGTGCAGGGTGCCGTCCTCGGGGTGAAAATGGAGGGTCTCCTGCTCGACAGTCCCCCCCGCTTCGATCAGTTCACGCTGACGCGCCAGCTCCGCTTCGATCCCGCGCTCGAGGAAGCGGAAGCTGTTCATGTTCTTCAGCTCGGTCTTGGTGCCAAGCTCCTCGCTGCCCGCCGGCCGCACGGAGATGTTGCCGTCGACGCGCAGGCTACCCTCCTCCATGTTGACGTCGGAGACGCCGAGCTGCCGCACCGTCTCGCGCAGCAGGCGGGCCCAGGCGGCCGCCTCGGCGGCGCTGCGCAGATCGGGCTCGGTGACGATCTCGACCAGCGGCGTGCCACCGCGGTTGAAGTCGACCAGCGAGGCACCGGAACCGTGGATCCGCCCCGACTCACCGACGTGGATCATCTTCGCCGCGTCCTCCTCGAGATGGGCGCGGTGGATGCGCACATCGCCGAGCCGGCCGGCGCCTGCGATCGGGATGTCGTACTGGCTGATCTGGTAGGCCTTCGGGCTGTCGGGATAGAAGTAGTTCTTGCGGTGGAAGATCGAGCGTGGGGCCACCTCGCACTCCAGCGCCGCGGCGATCTGCAGGGCGAAACGGACCGCCTGCTCGTTGATCACCGGCAGGACACCCGGATGAGCAAGGCAGACGGGGCAGGTGTGGACGTTGGGCTGATCGCCAAAGGAGAGCTCGCAACCGCAAAACATCTTCGTCTTCGTCGCAAGCTGAACGTGAATCTCCAGCCCAATCACGGCCTCGAGCTCAGCCATCCTCCCCCCCGTCTTCGCTTCCGGTGCGCTTTATCCGGCTTATGCCCGGAAAAGGCGCACCGGAAGGGCTGGCGTCGAAGCCGATCGCCTGCTCGAGGGCATGGGCGGCGTCGAGTAGCTTCTGCTCGGCGAAGGCGGGAGCGGCGATCTGGAAGCCGACCGGCAGTTGCGGGCCGCCGCCCGCGGGCTCGGCGAGGCCGGCGGGGATTGAGATCGCCGGGATGCCGGCCAGGCTCATCGGCACGGTGAAGAAGTCGTTGAGGTACATCGCCAGGGGGTCGTCGGTCTTCTCCCCGAGCCCGAAGGCAACCGAGGGCGAGGTCGGGGTAACGACGAAGTCGAAATCCGCAAAGGCGTTTTCGAAGTCGGCTGCGATCTTGGTCCGCACCTTCTGCGCCTGGCCGTAGTAGGCCTCGTAATAGCCCGAAGAGAGCGCGTAGGTACCGAGCATGATCCGCCGCTTCACCTCGGTGCCGAACCCCTGCGCCCGGGTCGTCTCGAACATCTCGATCACGTCGCCGCTTGACTCGCCCCGCATCCCGTAGCGGACGCCGTCGTAGCGGGCGAGGTTGGAGGAGGCCTCGGCGGGGGCGATCACGTAGTAGGCGGAGATGCCGTGCTCGGCGTGTGGCAGCGCCACCTCGGCGATCTCGCCGCCGAGCCGCTCGATCATCTCCAGGGTCGCCTCGAACACCTCGCGCACGCCCGACTCGATCGCGGCGTCCGCGAGTTCGGTCGGGACCGCGAAGCGAAGGCCGGCAAGGTCCTCGCGATCGGGGAGGCGCGGCGCCTCATGCAGACCGACCGAAGTCGAATCGCAGGGATCGTGCCCCTGCAGGATCGCCAGCATCAGCGCGGCGTCGCTGACCGTGCGGGTGAACGGGCCGCACTGGTCGAGCGAGGAGGCAAAGGCGATCATCCCGTAGCGCGAAATCGCCCCGTAGGTCGGCTTGAGGCCGACGATGCCGCAGAGCGAGGCGGGCTGGCGGATCGAGCCGCCGGTGTCGGTGCCGATCGCCCAGGGTGCGAGCCCGCCGGCCACGACCGCGGCCGAGCCGCCCGAGGAGCCGCCCGGCACTCGGGTGCGGTCCCATGGGTTGAGCACCGGCCCGTAGGCGGAGTTCTCGTTCGAGGAGCCCATCGCAAACTCATCCATGTTGGTCTTGCCGAGGATCGGGGCGCCGGCCTCGATCAGCCTGTTCACCGCGGTGGCCGTGTACGGGGGGCGATAGCCCTCGAGGATGCGGGAACCGGCGGTGGTCGGCATGCCCTCGGTGCAGAAGATGTCCTTGACCGCGACGGGCGCGATGCTGGCCCGCTCGACCGCGATCGCACCGCCATCACCGTCCCGATCACGCCAGAGATAGGCATTGAGCTCGTCGCCGTCGGCAGCCTGCCGCCAAGCCTCGGCGTACTCGCTCGCGTCGAGCTCGCCGGCGACCATCGCCTCGTGGGCCTCGAGGGCCGTCAGCGCCAGAAGGTCGGTCATCTAGTCCTCGGCCTGCGGCGAGGGCACGCGAAACGCACCGTCGACCGGGTCGGGCGCCTGCGCAAGAGCAACCTCGGGAGCCAAGCTCTGATGCGGCACATCCGGCCGCAACACGTTCTCCAAGGCGACGACGTGCGTGGTGGGCTCAACATCATCGAGATCGAGCTCGGCAATCCGATCCACGTGCTCCAGGATCCCCGACAGCTCACCGGCCATCGTCTCTATCTCTTGCTCCGACAGGCCAAGCCGAGCCAGCTTCGCCACATGCAGCACTTGTTTCCGCTCAATCACGCGGCGGATTCTAGGGGTGCGGGTAGGGGGTGAAGCGTCTTGTACTTTTTCGGCAATCCATTCGCGGTCAGCCGCCCACGATCCACCGAAAAAGTTAAGCGAAACCCCCTACCCGCACCCCTAGACCCTTAGAGTCCCGCCGATGCGGGGAGAGCGCGCAGAGAAGTTCGTAGTCCTCAACCTGCGCCTCCTAGCCGCCAGCTTCGCGGTCGTCGGCATCCTCTTCATTGCCCTTCCAAGCGGCGTGCTCGACACGATCTCCGACGCCGGCGAATGGTTCGGCAACGACAGCCGCGCACCGCACACGCAGGAGGACCTCTGGCTGGCGCTGGCGTTCGCCTACATGGTCGTGATCACCGGCATCTGCCTGGTCGCGCAGATGGACGTGGTCCGCTACCGCCCGCTGCTGCTGGTCTTGGCGGCGGGCAAGACGGCTTCCTCGCTCGGCTCGCTCGCCTTCTTCCTGATCGACGAACGGGTCTTCATCTACCTGCTCAACTTCCTCGTCGATGGCTTCCTCGCTCTGCTCGCGCTCTGGCTTTTCGCGCTCGCCGGCCGCACGGGCCGGGCGGCGGCGCCTGGCTGACAGCGCCGGCCGGGGCTTTCAGCCGCCGAGCAACGGACCCTGAGCGCAATCTGCGCGACGATGGCTCCCGGCCTGGACGGCCTGCCGGCCGCAGAGCGCGACGTCGAGGTCTCCGTCCCCGTGGCCGAGTTCCTGCGCTCGGTCTCGCCCCGAGCGCTGGCGCGGATCAAGCTCGGGTTGCGTGCCTTCGAGTGGCTGCCCTTCCCATGGCGCTTCAGCCGCCTCGACGCCGGCGCTCGCGACGACTTCCTGCGCGGCATGGACGCGTCCCGCTCCGCGCTCTACCACGAGCTGCTGCTGATGGCCAAGGTCTTTGCGACGCTCGGCTACGCCGCAGTGCCGGGGGTCGAAAAGCGGATCGGCTTCGCCGCACGCTGTCGCCTCGCTGACGGCTCGGAGCCCGAGCCCCCCGGCACGTTGGGAGAGACAACTCCCGCTGGCGAGGAAGAAGAATGCGACGTGGTCATCGTCGGCTCGGGTGCCGGAGGCGCAGTCGCGGCGGCGACGCTCGCCGAGGCCGGCCTCGACGTGATCGTGCTCGAGGCGGGCGAGAGCTTTGACCGCGAGAGCTATCCGGCGGCACCACTCGACGCGATCGCTCGCCTCTACCGCGATGGCGGCCTGACCATCGCCGAGGGACGACCGTCGATCCCAGTCCCGGTCGCGCGCACTGTCGGCGGCACCACCGTGGTCAACTCCGGCACCTGCTTTCGCGCGCCTGAGCCAGTGCTGGCAGAGTGGCGGCGGCGCTTCGGCATCGAGTGGGCGACGGACCTGGAGTCGGAGTTCACCGAGGCCGAGGAGCTCCTCAAAGTGACGCCGGTCGACGTCGAGCGGATGGGACGCAACGGTCAGCTGGCGATGGAGGGGGCGGCGGCAATTGGCGCCTCCGGCGGACCGATCTCCCGCAACGCCGGCAACTGCATTCAGTGCAGTTCCTGCCCCTTCGGCTGCGAGATCGACGCCAAGCGCGGCATGCACGTCAGCTACCTGCCTCGTGCCGTCGCAGCGGGAGCCCGCCTGCGCACAGGCGTCGAGGCGCAAGAGGTCGTCGTCGAGCAAGGTCGCGCCCGGGGCGTTCGCTGCCACAAGACCGCCGATGGGCCTCAAAGCGGTCATATAGATCGCTTTGAGGCCCATCGGCCACATGTGGTTCGGGGGCGTCTGGCAACCATTGTGGCCGGCGGCGCGTTGGGCACGCCGGAGTTGCTGCTCCGCTCGGGCCTCGGCGGAGGCCAGGTGGGGCGCAACCTTCACATCCATCCCGCCTGCTGGGTCGGCGCTCGCTACGAGGAGGAGGTGCGTGGCTGGGACGGTGTGATGCAGAGCTACTACATCGATCAGTGGGAGCCGCAGCGCCTGCTGCTCGAGGCGACCTTCACCCCACTCGCCTTCGGCGGCGCCTGGCTGCGCGGAGCCGGCAGCGAGCACCAGCGCGCGATGCTTGAATTCGGCAACGTCGGCTCAATCGGCGTCCACCTCTCCGACGCCTCCAGCGGCCGCATCGGCCTCTCGGGCGACGGCTCCCTCCGCGCCCGCTACAAACTGACCCAAGCCGATACCGACCGTCTCGTCTTCGGCATAGCCCGCGCCGCCGAAGTCCACTTCGCGGCAGGCGCCATCGAGGTCTACCCCAACATCGCCCGCGCCGGAACCCTCACGCCCAAAAGGCTCCCAACCTTCGAAGCGACCCGCTTCAAGCCCTCGGAACTCCGCCTAGAGGCCTTCCACCCCATGGGCACCGCCCGCATCTCCCCAGAAGGCGACGGCGTCTGCTCCCCCAACGGTTCGGTGCACGGCATCAAAGACCTCTACGTCGCCGACGCCTCTCTCTTCCCCTCATCCCTAGGCGTCAACCCGATGATGACCGTGATCGCCTTCGCCAATCGAATCGCCACCCAGCTCGCGAAGAGAGGCGGGTGACGTCTCTCAAAACACTCAAGAGCGGCTCCTGCCGCTCGTTTTGAGAGGCGTCAGCCGCCTCTCTATCCGCGCCCGTTTTGGGAGGGGTCACCCGGCCCTCCCTACGCCGGATTTCAGCTATTCGGAGGTGGCGGAGGTGGCGGGCTCGACGGCGGTGGCGGGGGCGCCTGCGAAGACGGAGGTGGCGGGGGTGTCGAAGCCGACGGCGGCTGTGGAGAGGAACCTCCGCTGGAGAGCCGGTCAGCCGCATCGCCGAAGGTCACCCCTTCTTCCCGCATCGTCGTATAGCCGCCGTAGGCGACTCCGGCGGCGGAGAGTAGGCCGAGGAAGATGCCGACCTTGAGCGTTGCATCGAACGAGATTCCGCCGACCTCGGCGAAGGTCGGCGGATCGATGATGCGGAAGAGGATCAGCAGCGTCGAGATCACGCCGAGAACGGTGATCACGGTGCTCAGCGGGACGGGCGGCTCGTAGGTCGAGTCGCTGAGCCGGAGGCCGACCAGGGCCAAAGCTCCGATCACCGTCAACAGCAGGACCCACCGGATCAAATCAAGCGCGTCCCAAGCGCTTCCCCCTTCACCGGAGATCGTGCCGGAGAACCCGTTGACGTCGGACACCTTGATGCCAAACCAGTCGAAGAAAAACATGAAAATGAAGAGCAGGATCGCCGAGCCGCCGGCGATCTTCTCTCCCGTGCTGAGTTTGTCTAGATGGTCCATCTGTACGTCCTCCGGTCGAACTAGGGGTCGGGCCGACACTACACCCGAGCTCGGGCAGCGGCCAACGTATTTACGAGCAGCATCGCCACTGTCATCGGGCCGACGCCGCCGGGCACCGGAGTGATCGCTCCAGCCACCTCGGCGACGGGCGCGAAGTCGACGTCGCCAACGAGGCCGCCATCGATGCGGTTGACGCCCACGTCGATCACCACGGCGCCCGGCTTGACCGCGTCGCCGCCAAGCAAGCGGGGCACCCCGACGGCCGCGACGAGGACATCTGCGCGGCGGCAGGTTGCGGCAAGGTCACGGGTGCGTGAGTGACAGACGGTCACGGTGGCGTTGGCCCCGAGCAGGAGCCGGGAGACGGGCACGCCGACCAGCTTCGACCGTCCCACGACCACAGCCTCGGCCCCCTCGAGCTCGACCCCCTCGTGACGAAGCAGCTCCATCACCCCTGCCGGGGTGCACGGGACCAGGCCCGGCATGCCGTGAGCGAGCAGGCCGGCGTTGACCGGAGTAAGGCCGTCGACGTCCTTGGCGGGATCGATCGCCGCGACGATCCGATCAGGGTCGATGTGATCGGGGACCGGCAGCTGGACGAGGATGCCGTCGACATCGGGATCCCGGTTCAGCTCGTCGACCAGACTCAGCAGCTCGTCCTCGCTGCTGGCGGCGCCGAGGCCATGGTGCAAGGAGCGCATCCCGACCTCCTTGCAGGCGCGGTGCTTGCCGGCCACGTACACCTCGGAGGCGGGATCGTCGCCGACGATCACGGTGCAAAGAAGCGGCGCCCGTCCCTGCTCGGCGTCGTAGCCCTTCACCTCAGTCGCGACGCGTTCGCGTACCGCCGCCGCGACCGCTTTGCCGTCGATCACCCGAGCGCTCAACTACCGCCTCCGGATCGGCGCGTAATCAGCCATTAGCTTGCGCTCGCTGCCGTCGCCCGCGAAGCGCACCACGACGACGCCTCCGGCCTCGACCGCAGTGACCACGCCGTCCCCGAAGCTGGCGTGGACGACGTCGTCGCCGACGCGGAGCTCGAGCGTCGGGCCGGGGTCGACCGGCGGCAGATCGCTCCCCTCACTCGAGTCCCAGCCGATGCCGACCGCGGAGCCGGGCGCGCTGGAGTGCCTCTCGGTCAACTCAGCCGGCAGCTCATCGACGAAGCGCGAGGGCAGGTTGCGCTCGGAGCGGCCGAAGAGACTCCGTTCGCGCGCCCAGGTCAAGTAGAGGCGCCGGCGGGCGCGGGTAATACCGACGTAACAGAGCCGCCGCTCCTCCTCCTCGCTCCCCTCTTCCAGCGCCCGCATGTGAGGGAAGGCCCCGTCCTCGCAGCCGACGATGAAGACGGTGTCGTACTCCAGGCCCTTCGCGTTGTGCAAGGTCATCAGCGTGATCAGCGACTCGTCCTCTTGCAACTCGTCCTGCTGGGTGTAGAGGGAGATCTGCTGCAGGTACTCCTCCAACGGCGGCACTTCACTCTCCCCCTCCTGCTCGCGCTCGACGTCGAACTCGGCGGCGCCCGCGATCAGCGCCTCGAGGTTCTCAGCCCGGCCCTCGGCCTCGATTGTGCGCTCGGCCGAGAGGGCCTCCAGGTAGCCGCTCTCGTTCAGCACCGACTCGAGCAGACCGGCGACCGGGCCTTCCTCCTGTGCTCTTTCACGCAGTCCGGCCATCGTCTCGTAGAAGCGGGAGACCGCCTTGATCGCCCCACTGTTCAGCGCCGGCACCTCTTCGACGTTCTCGACCACCTCCCAGATCGTCTTGCCGGTGGTGTTGGCGTGGGCTGCAATCCGGCCCTGGGTCGTGTTGCCGATGCCGCGGCGAGGCGAGTTGATGATGCGGGCGAAGGAGACCTGATCCGCCGGGTTCGCGAGCAGGCTGAGGTAGGCGACCGCGTCCTTGATCTCGGCCCGTTCGTAGAACTTGGTGCCGCCAATCACCTGATAGGGAAGGTCGAAGCGGTTGAGCGTGTCCTCGAGCACGCGGCTCATCGCGTTGGTCCGGTAGAAGACCGCGACGTCCTCGCGCTTGACCCCCTCCTCCTCGGCAAGGCGCCCGATCTCCCCCGCCACCCAGCGCGCCTCCTCGTGCTCATCGGAGAGCTCAGAGAGCCGCACCGGCTCGCCGCCGGCGATCTCGGTCCAGAGCTGCTTCGGTCGCCGCTCGCGGTTGCGCTCGACGACCGCGTTGGCGGCGGAGAGGATCGTTTGCGTCGAGCGGTAATTCTGCTCCAGCTTGACGACCTCGGCCTCGGGAAAGTCGCGCTCGAAGTCGAGGATGTTGCGGATATCGGCGTGCCTGAACCCGTAAATCGATTGATCCTCGTCGCCAACCACCATCAGGTTGCCGTGCTTCTCGGTGAGCAGTTGCAGGAGGCGGTACTGGGCGTGGTTGGTGTCCTGGTACTCGTCGACTAGAACGTGCCGGAAGGTGCGCCGCCAGCGCTCGCGCGCCTCCTCGGAGATCTCCAGCACGTTGACGGTGCGAACCAACAGGTCGTCGAAGTCCATCGCGTTGGCGTCGAGCATGCGTTTCTCGTAGAGCTCGTAGACGGCGGCGGCCGTTTCCTCGAAGACGCTGCCCTGCACCTGGGCGTAAGCGGCCGCGTCGACCAATTTGTTCTTGGCGCCGGAGATCTGCGAGCGGATCGCCCGCGGTGGGTAGCGTTTCGGGTCGACCCCGACCTCGGCCATGCAGCGCTTCAGCATCCGCAGCGAGTCGGACTCGTCGTAGATGGTGAAGGTGCGGGCGTAGCCAAGCCGCTCGGCGTCGGCGCGCAGCATCCGCGCGCAGGCGGAGTGAAAGGTGGTGACCCACATCGCCCTCACCGAGCGGCCGATCAGGGCGCCGACCCGCTCGCGCATCTCGCTCGCCGCCTTGTTGGTGAAAGTGATCGCCAGGATCTCGCCTGGACGGGCGGCGCCAGTCGCCAATAGGTAGGCGATGCGGTGGGTGAGGACGCGGGTCTTGCCGGAGCCAGCGCCGGCGAGGACCAGCAATGGGCCCTCGCCGTGGACTACCGCCTCTCGTTGTGGCTCGTTGAGCCCGGCGAGCAGCCGCTCGGCGCGGTCAGCGCCAGCTTCGATCGGCGCCCCACCCTGTTCGGCCGGGATCTCGGAGTCCATCTGCAACATCGCTCCGAGAATAGCCGCGGCCGAGGTCGGCCCGAGCGCTACGCCGAGGCGCGCGAAGAGCAGGTTTTGAACAGTTCTTCAAGCGTGTCGACGGGGCCTTTGAAGAGCAGTTCTTCGACTTCCTCCTGCGAGCCTTGCTTAAACGCTTCGGTGAAGCATGCAGCCAGCTTGGGGTCGATTTCGTCGGCATTTTCCGCGAATTGATCTTCGAGGGCTTCGACCAGCTTGGCCTGGTCGAACTCGGTGAATTCGACGACTTCGTTCATCTTCCACTGATCGCCGTCCTTGACCAGCGCGACTTCCAATGTCTGACCGTCGAGATTGCCTCCGCTCAAGGCGGCTTCCGCCGTGGCGCTCGAACCGTCGACTTCGACGCTGGAGATGCTGACTGAATCTGAACCTTCGTCTTTCTTCGCTTCTTCTTCGCATTCTTCGACCGCGGCCTCACCGCTTTCCCGCGTGACCTGCTCCATGAACTGCTGGGTATTCACCTGCTTGCAGTCGGCTGGATCGGTCGTAGTCGCTGAAATCTCGATCGCTTCTTCGATGTCTCCCTCTTCACCGCTGCTGCCGCAGGCCGCAAACACGAGGGCCGAGAAGATCAGGATGCAGGGGAGCAGCAGCAGGCGCTTGCGCAAGTCGAATCCTTTCCGAACAATGGACGAGATCGGCGCAGGCTACTTCAGCCACCGGCCGACGAACGGCCCGTGCGCTCTCGCAGCTCTGCCCCCGATGCGCCGGCGGGGGCGTCGGCGCCGTCGAGGTCGGCCAGCCGCCGCTCGAGCTCACCGATCCGCTGTGAGAGCGACTTGATCGCCTCGGCGATCGGGTCCGGAAGGTGGATCCAGTCCGCGTCGGGCCCCTCCACCCGCTTGCCTTCGACCTTGACCGGATGGCCCGGATTACCGACGACGGTCGCGCCGGGCGGCACATCCTCGACCACGACGGTGTTGGCGCCGATCTTGGCGCCGTCGCCTACGGCGATCGGGCCGAGCAGCTTGGCGCCGGAGCCGACGGTGACGTTGTCCCCGAGCGTCGGGTGCCGCTTGCCGCGCTGGAAGCCGGTTCCGCCCAGCGTCACGCCCTGGTAGAGCGTTACCCGCGCCCCGATCTCCGCCGTCTCGCCGATAACGACTCCGGAGCCGTGATCGATGAAGAACTCGCGGCCTATCCGCGCCGCCGGGTGGATCTCCACTCCGGTGACCGCACGGGTCAGGTAAGCGAGGACGCGCGGTGCGATCGGCACCCCCGCCTCCAGCAGCGCGTGCGCCAGCCGGTGAGCAAGCAGCGCCTGCACCCCGCCCCAGCTGAGCAGGATCTCCAGGCTCGAGACTTCCTGCGCAGCCGGATCGCGATCGCGCGCCGCTTTGACGTCGGCGCGCACCTCGTGGACCAGCCTCTTCCAGCGACTCATGGTGAGAAGAAGGGTAGGGACACGTAGCGCTCACCCGAGTCGCAGACGATCGTCACCACGCGCTTGCCCTTCAGCTGCGGCCTTGTCGCAACCTCGATAGCCGCCTTGACGTTCGCCCCGGCGGAGATGCCGGCCAGCACCCCCTCGCGCTGGGCGACCAGGCGCGCCGTCTCCAGCGCGTCCTCATCGTCGACCGAGATCACCTCGTCAATCACGCTGCGATCGAGGACCGGGGGAATGAAACCCGCACCGATGCCCTGGATCTTGTGCGGGCCCGGAGCGCCGCCGGAGAGCACCGGCGAGGTCGCCGGCTCGACCGCCACGATCAGCGTCTCTGGGCTGCGCTCGCGTAGAACCTGGCCGACGCCGGTGATCGTGCCTCCGGTGCCGACGCCGGCGACAAAGGCGCCAATCTCGCCATCGGTATCGCGCCAAATCTCCTCGGCCGTCGTGCGCCGGTGCACCTCAGGATTAGCCGGATTGGCGAACTGCTGCGGCATGAAGCCCTTGCGCTGCTTGCGGATTTCCTCCGCCAGCTCAACCGCCTCGGTCATCCCTCCCAGCGACGGGGTCTCTCGCACTTCCGCGCCGTAGGCGCGCAGCAGCTTGCTGCGCTCGCGGCTCATGCCCTCGGGCAGGGTGAGGATCAACTCGTAACCCCGCGCCGCACAAACCATCGCCAGCGCAATCCCCGTATTGCCGCTGGTCGGCTCGACGATCACCGATTTCCCCGGCTCGATCAGCCCATCCGCCTCGGCCGCATCGATCATCGCGACCCCGATCCGGTCCTTGACCGACCCGCCCGGGTTGAGCTGCTCGAGCTTGACGCAGACTTCCCCCGCCAGCCCCTCTGCGAGCCGCGAGAGTGAGACCATCGGCGTCTCCCCTACGACTGCCGCGGCTGTCGGACCAACCCGCATGACGAGAATCTAAAGGGTCATCCCCCCGCGCCCGCGGCCTAACGATCAAAACCGTCGAACAGCCCTGCTAGTCAGCCCACCAGTCGCGCTTGCCCTCAACGTCTTCGCGGGGATCTTCGCCAAGATTGGGGGCGCCGATGACGAGGATCTCGAGGCCCTCCGGCCCGGCCTCGTAGCCTCGCCACGTACCGGGCTGGACCCGCACCGCGTCCCATTCCTTGAGCTCGACGATCTCATCGTCGAGCTTCATGCGCCCGCCCCCGCGCAGGACCACGTACACCTCCTCTTGCTTCTCGTGCG
>JBKPOV010000032.1:0-5679 GCA_046733315.1 Actinomycetota bacterium | reverse complement strand
GTCTAGGCGCCTTTGCCGAGCGCTTCTCTGCAGCCGGGTTCGCGGCGTTCGTCTTTGACCACCGCGGCTTCGGCGACAGCAGTGGCGAGCCCGATCGCTTCGATCCCAAGCGACAGCTCGAGGACTGGCGCGCGGCGATTGCCTTTGCCCGTTCGCTGCCCGAGGTCGATGGGAGCCGCGTGGCCACCTTCGGTTCTTCCATGGGGGGAGGCAATGCGCTTGCCGCCGCCGCCGACGATCCGCGCGTCGCCGCCGCGATAAGCCAGGTTCCCTTCCTCGACATGGTTCGCCAGGCGCATCGTTCCTCGCCGCGGGTGACCGCGAGGATGCTCATGGCCGCTGCGCAGGGTCGTTATCTGCCGGCGGTAGGGCAGCCCCATGAGCTCGCGCTGATCAACGCACCGGGTGGGGAGGAGGGCTGGCGGCGCGTGGTCGAGATCGGCGAGGACTCGCGCTGGCGCAACCGCGTCTCCTCGCGCTGGCTGCTCGGTCGCCCCTTCCGACCTGCCCGTCACGCATCGAGGCTCCACTGTCCCTGGCTCGTCTGCGTGGGCGAGGCCGATCGGGTAGCCAAGCCCGGTCCCGCGATTGCTGCCGCGCGTCGTGCCCCGAAGGGCGAGCTACGGACCTACCCGGGCGTCGACCACTTCGACATCTACGACGGCCCAGAGCACGAAGCCGTCGTGGCGGACCAACTCGACTTCCTCCGACGCCACCTGCTCTGAGCGTCAGGCGAGCGCGGCGCGGATCTCCGGAATCGCCTGCGCGTTGTTTTGAAAATGCACGGCGTGTAGGCCGGCCTTGCGGGCGCCTTCGATGTTGACCAGCACGTCGTCGACGAAGAGGCAGGCCTCGGCGGGTTCGCCAATCTGCTCAAGGGTCAACTTGTAGATCTTCGATTCGGGCTTGCGGCAGCCGACGAAGCCGGAGTCGACGACGGTCTCGAAGATCTTGTCGACCGGCAGCATCGGGCGCCAGAACGGCTCCCACTCGCGAACGTTGTTGGTCAGCATCGCCATCCGGTAGCCCGCGGCCTTCAGCTCGGCCATCAGGTCGATCATCGGCTGGTTGGTGTCGAGGGCCTCGAAGTAGATCTCGCGGAATCGGTGCATCTCGGGCCGGTGCCCGAGCAGCGGCTCGAGGCAGTCCGTGAGCTGGGCGAGGAAGGCGTCCTCCGTGATCTCACCGCGCTCCATCTCGAAGAGCGGGTTCTCGCCGTTGGCCTCCGTGGCGGCCTGCATCGCCTTCCCCAGCGTTTCGGTGCTGATCCCGGTCTGGTCCTGAAAGGCCATGAAGGATTGGATCAACGGCGTGGTCAGCACGCCACCGAAGTCCGAGATGATGGCCTTGATCTCAGCCACCGTCGCGCACTACCTCGTAGTGGCCGAGTCCCTCACGACCTTCGACCGACCAGCGGAAGAAGGCAACGGTGCCGACCAAGCCGGGGTGGCTAACGGGGCTGGAGCTGATCAGCGTGCCGGCGCCGCGCAGCGGCTGCGCGTCCTTGTCGTCGAGCCATAGCTCCAAGGTCGCCCGGCGCTGTACGCCGTCGGGGCCGTACTCCGTGGAGAGCAATGTCTCGGAGACCTCGACGGGCGCGCCGTCGGGGCCGCAAAGCACCGCTGCGACCGACTCGTCGCCATGCCCTTCGGCCTTTGCAGGGCGCGCGGCACTGAGTGCCAGCAACCCTCCGTCGGAGAAGACGATCCCAATCGAACGTCGCACGATCTGATTCTCGGAACTCATCGGCGGGGAAGACTATTGGCCGGCCACCGAGCAGCCCGGCTACCATTGCCCAATGCCAGAGAACGAGACCGCAGCCCTGACCGAAGACGACGTCCTCGAGGCGCTCGAGGAAGTGATCGACCCCGAGCTAGGCCTCGATTTCGTCTCCCTCGGCCTCGTCTACGACGTCGAGATCGAGAAAGACGAAGTCCTCGTCACCTTCACCCTCACCACCCCCGCCTGCCCGATCGGCCCCCAGGTCTCCGCGCAGATGAAGGAGTTCGTCGGCGACCTCCCCGGCGTCTCCGCCGTCCACCCCAAGATGGTCTTCGACCCCCCTTGGTCCCCAGAGATGATGACCGAGGACGCCAAGTTCGCACTTGGGTTCTAGGCACGGATTGCGGGGTCAGTGGGGGTCATAGCGAGTCAGTTTTGTCCCCATGCCGTCCCCACGGCTGTCCCCACGGGATTGAGCTGATCGCCGCCAACAAGCCGCAATCGCTCATAGGCGCAAGCTCGCTATAAGACCGTCCTCTTGAGATTGCAGACTCAGGGACATGTCCCTACGAGATTTGCTCGACCTATGCCAGGACAAGCGCTCAGACGATTGGGTGCTGGTCCCTGGAAATCGCCCGGCAACCGCTCAAGCTGGGCGAGAAGCTGTCGGCGTTGCTCGCTGCCTTTCTTACCCGTGGGCTGCTCGGCTTGGGCGCGAATCGCGTCGATGATCCGCCGTCGCAATTGGGGGTCGGGTTGGAAGGCGCGCAGCCAGTCGATCAGCTGCTCCTCCAAGGGCTCGGCGGCAACCATTTTCTGTTCGCAGTCGCCGTGATAGCGGCGGGTCGAGCACTGGTAGCGACGGATGCCAGCACGCGAGCCCCGGGTGCCGTGCTCCGCGCACCGCAACGCTCGCAGCAGAGGAGCTTGCGCAACAGGTAGTCCTCGGACGGGCGACCGGGCTTGACGACCGTGGTCCGCCAGGAGCGGACCTCCTGTACACGGTCGAACAGCTCGTCGGAGACGATTGGCTCGTGCAGCCCTTTGATCGCGCGGGTCTTGTCACGCAGGCCGCTCACATACTCGGCGTAGGCGGCATTGCACAGCATCTCCCGCACCGTGTCCTTGCCGAACTCCCGCCCGCGGGAGGTGCGTGCGCCCTTGGCGTTCAACCAGGCCGCGAGACTGCGATCGGACTCCCGGCCCGTGGCGTAGCGCTCGAACAGCTCGTGGATGAGTGGCGCCTTATCGAGGTCGGGGACGGCGAGCTTGGTGTCGGAGTCACGGACGTACCCCCAGGGCAAGGTCCCCACCAGATGGCCCTGCCGCGCCTTCTCCTTGAGTCCGCTACGGGTCCAGAACGACAGCGACACCGAGTAGTACTCATCGAACATCTCATGGATCGACTCCGCCAGGAATGCGGAGGGATCGGTCGGGTCCTCTCCCATCGGCTGCGTCACCGACACCACACGGATGCTCAGGCGCTCGCGCAGAGTTGCTTGTACTGGCGGGCTTCGACCTGGCTGCGAGCGAAGCGCGAGGTATGGAAGACGAGTACCATGTCGAAGCAGCCCTCGGCGGCGTCGGCCATCAGCCGCTGGAAGTCGGGGCGTGCCTCGGACTTTCGCCAGCCGGAGTGGAAGTCGCAGTACTCCCCGACGAGTTCAAGGTCGTTCTCTGAGGCGAACTTACTGATCGCCTGGCGCTGGGCATCGGGGGAGAATCCCTGGCCCTGCTCCTCGGAGGACTCGCGGATGTAGGCGGCGGCACGCTGCACGCTAGCCATCTCGATTGGGCTCGGTGAGCCTGCATCCGCGCCGCAGCCACCAGTCGGCGAACCAACCGATGAAACCGTCGAGTCCGTCGCCAGCGAGGTACTTTGAGTCTGCATGGGAGCTATTACCTCCTGTGCCGGGCCGGGGGCGTTGGCGCGCCGCCCGGCCACTTTCTTCCGTCTCCCGGATGATACGAGCTGGAGCAGCCTTTCGCCCGCTCCGAGCCGGTTTGCCGCCGCTCACGTCGGCAGCTCCCAGCGATACTTGGACCGAGCGGGTGGGTGTCGGCAGCGGGCCGGCCGGGCCGGTTCCAACGACCCCCGCCGGCATCCCTCCTCTTCGACGTCCTTCACGCGGCAAAGGGGCGAGCTGATACGCCGCCCGATAGCCGCCGGCCGTTTTGGGTCTTCCTCGATGAGGTGCAGACCTATGACGGCGCCGCCTCGGGCAACCTGGCCGGGCTGCTGGAGCAGAGCGCGAAGTACGGGGTGCGGGCCTTCCTGCTGAATCAGAACCCCGGAGGTTGGCAATCAGGCGGTCGCGCGTTCCGCCCGAGCCGGGGCAGGCGAGCACGATGCGCCCGCGGTCCATCGCCTCGCGCGCCCGGTAGGTGCTCTGGCTTTGCCCAGCAAGGCGGTGATGGCGCTGGAGGCGCGCAGCCGATCGACCATGTTCGCGAGTCCGGCTCGTCTCTACTTTCTGGGGGAAGAGCTGAAGTGTCCGTTGAGTCCCGCGACCATGAACAAGGTCAACAGGGCGACTAGGACGGACATGAGGATTAGGAGCCCGTTTTCGGGCGACGGGGTGAGGAAGGGTTCCGTGAGCTGCGAAATTTTCGAGTCCTCGGACGAGGACGGTGATTTGGCGGCGCTGAGTGGCACGGAGCTGCTGATGGCCTGCGTGAGCATTCTCAGGGGCGAGAGGGCGCGGGAGATGTCGAGGTTCAGCAACGGACGCCCATCTCGCGCTGCCGCTATCTCTCCGGCCCCGCCATGGCTGGGGAACAGAACCGCAACCGCGGACCAGACTCGGCTGATCCACCGCCCCAAGCTCGCCACCTCTGCCTGCCCGATCGAAGGTCCGGGACTCGCGAGATGGCCGGGATGGCCCCGCGCTTGACGCCCCTCGGCCGTGGTGGTGGGGACAGCGGGTGGGGACGACGATGGCTTCGAGCTCGCCGTGGGCGGAGGCAGGGATCGCTTCGAGTTGGTGGAAGGCGCGGAATTCGACGAGCCTTCAGTGCGAACCGAGGGTTGAGCCGAGTGATGCCCCGTGCCGGGGACAGTGACCGCCGGACCGCTCGGATGCTGGGGGGCTGGCAGGTCGGGCGTCGGGGGCGCTGCGCCCGGCGATGAATGACCTGTTTCGGGGGCCGCGACCGGTGGCGTTTTGGGAATCGCTTTCGGGGGAGGAGGGACTTCGGGGGTAGGCGGCACTACTTCTGGGGCGGGCGGACCTGGCACCACCCTTTCGGCTCCCGCATGTGCTGCTGCCGCGGCCGAGTTGGCCGTTTCGCTCGGCGAGGAGGACGCGACTGGAGCGGTGAAAACGTAGACGATCAGAAAGGCGCAGGCACAGACCCCGGAGGCGCTCCACCGATAGCGAGCCTTTGATGCAGTCCTCATCACGAGCCTCCTTTATGGGCGTCGGTCCTGAACTTGAGCCTGTACCCGAAATTTGGACGTATATACGTCAAAAAGAGCTGTACGTCGAAAAGAGGACTCAAGGTCGCGTGCCGACCTTGGATCCGGACGCACGAACGCCGGCCGCGCGGGGGGTGGGAGGATCGTCCCAGGGCCCTCGCAAGGGAGGGATAAGCGCATAGGCTTTAGGTTCCCGCGGAGGGACGCAGGTCAAGGGAATTCTCGACGAGACGATACGCGAGCACCTGGAGCTGAAGCGGCAGCATGGCGCCGCCGACTCCGAGCTGAAGCAGCTCGAGGACGAGGCGTTCGGGCAGGCCAATCGGCCTGGTACTGGGCCGGCGTTCCAGCGCGCGGCCCCACTTATGTGCCGGAGACAGTACAAGATGCGAAATGGAGGAGCGGGTGCTGGCCCGGGGCTATAGCCGAATCTCGATCAGCGAGGTGACAATCGCGGGTTTGACCCCAGCCCTTCCCGCTCTTGACCTGGAGCAGGACGACTACCTTTACTGCCGCTAAGGAGCCCCAAAGCACTAACG
>JBKPOV010000031.1:0-22093 GCA_046733315.1 Actinomycetota bacterium | reverse complement strand
GCCAATGCCGCTGCGTCACGGATAGATTCTATGATCGTCGGCGTGGCGGTAGGAGAGGTAACGCCGGGGTACGAGCTCTGGCACCCGAATCGGGAGAAGGCCGACGTGATCACGACCAAGTTCGTGATCGCCTTCCTCATGCTCGCCACGGCCGTGATCGCTGCCCTGGTGACGATCGGCGGCTTCTCGCTGCTCAGCGGTGGCGGCGCCATGGGCATCCTCTGCGTGATCTTCGCTCTGCTCTACGCGTTCTTCGCCTTCCTCGTCTTCAGGTGGAGCCGGGGCATCCTGCCTGTTGCCGCCGCCCTATCGATGATCCTGGCGATCCTCTGCGCGGTCGGCGCCGGCAGCTGGTTCGCTCGCGACAAGGCAGGCTTTGATGAGGGCCTGCTTCCCTCGCCGCTGATCGGGACCCTGGTCGTGATCCTGGCGTTCCTGCAACTGGTCCTGATCGCGGTCGCCCTCTACGGCTTCAACCAGAACTGGCATGTCGAGGAGGAGCGCCCGATCGGCTCAGGCGAGGACTACGGCGCCGGCGCTTCGCCCGAAGACGGCGCCCCGCTGCCGGTCTGATGCTCGGGCCCTGATGCCGGAGGCGGGAGTCGAACCCGCACGCCCTTTCGAGCAATTGATTTTGAGTCAATCATGTCTACCGTTCCATCACTCCGGCGCGGCCCAAACGATAGACGGAATGGACGCGAACCTTCTGAGTGTCGCCTGCTCGCTTCACCAGGAATAGACTGCCCGCCGTCGTCATGCGCATTCACCACCTCAACTGCGGCACGCTCTGTCCACATGGTGCACGTCTGATCAACGGCGAGGGCGGTCTGTTCGCCCCCGGCAGGATCGTCTGCCACTGCCTGTTGATCGAGGCTGACGAAGGGCTCGTGCTCATCGACACCGGCTTCGGGGTGGAGGACACGCGCAACCCGCGCCAGCTCGGCGCCGCCTTCTCGCTGATGCGGCCCCGAGCCGAGATCGGCGAGACCGCGCTGAAGCAGGTCGAGGCGCTCGGCTTTGCCGCCGGCGACGTGCGCCAGATCGTCACCACGCACCTCGATCCCGATCACTCCGGGGGCCTGCCGGACTTCCCCGATGCCGAGGTCCACGTCCTCGCCAGGGAACTCGACGCCGCGCTTGAACCGAGCCTCCGCGACCGCCCCCGCTATCGCAAGGTCCACTGGAAGCACAATCCACAATGGGTCCGACACGAGGTCGAAGGCGACGAGTGGTTCGGCTTCGCGGGCGTGAAGATCCTCCCCGACCTCGGCAGCGAAGTCCTCATGGTGCCGCTGATCGGGCACACACTGGGGCAGGCGGGGATCGCGATCAGGACTGGCGAGGACTGGCTGCTGCACTGCGGCGACGCCTACTTCCACCATGACGAGGTCGCCACTCCCCCGGCCTGCCCCCCCGGCCTGCGCTTCTTCCAGAACCTCAACAACGCCGACCGCCGCCAGCGCCTGGCCAATCAGGAGCGCCTGCGCGAGCTGGCATCTCGGCACGGTGACGAGGTGCGGCTGCTCTGTTCACACGATCCGCACGAGCTCGACCTCGCCCAGGCCAGCAGCGCCGACGCCGCGACGGCGTGAGCGGGCAGGCGCCCGAGAAGCTCTGGGAGCCCTCGGCAGAGCTGGTCGAGCGCTCGCGCCTGCGCGAGTACATGCGCTGGCTCGAGACCGAGCGCGGGCGCAGCTTCGCCGACTACGACGAGCTCTGGCGTTGGTCGGTCGACGACCTGGAGGATTTCTGGTCCTCGATTTGGGACTTCTTCGACGTGCAGGCCGACGGCGAGGCGACGCGCGCGCTCGGCAGCCGCGAGATGCCGGGGGCCAGTTGGTTCGCCGGCACCAGCCTCAACTACGCGGAGCACGTTTTCGCCGACAAGGACGTCGCGGAGACGGCGATCCTGCACGCGTCGGAGCTGCGCGAGCTCGGCGAGTTGAGCTGGGGCCAGTTGCGCAACCAGGTGGCCGCTACCGCTGCCGGCCTGCGGGAGCTCGGAGTCCAGCGAGGCGACCGCGTCGTCGCCTACATGCCCAACATCCCCGAGGCGATCGTCGCCTTCCTCGCCAGCGCCAGCATCGGCGCGATCTGGTCGAGCTGCTCGCCTGACTTCGGTCCCGCCAGCGTGATCGACCGCTTCGCCCAGATCGAGCCGAAGGTGCTCTTCGCCGTCGACGGCTACCGCTACGGCGGCAAGGACTTTGACCGGCGCGAGACCCTGACCAAGCTGCAAGCGGAGATGCCAAGCCTGGAGCGTACGGTCGTCCTGCCTTACCTCGACTCCGAGCCTGACCTGGCGCCCCTGCGCGACGCGATCCCCTGGGAAGAGCTGCTCGCCTGCGGCGAGGGCGCCGAGCTCGTCTTCGAGCGCGTCCCCTTCGACCATCCGCTCTGGGTCCTCTACTCCTCCGGCACCACCGGCCTGCCCAAGGCGATCGTGCAGTCGCAGGGCGGCATTCTGCTCGAGCATCTGAAGAAGCTCCACCTCCACGTCGACGCCCACCCGGGCGACCGCCTCTTCTGGTTCACGACGACCGGCTGGATGATGTGGAACTTCCTCGTCTCCGGCCTGCTTACCCGCGCCGCGATCGTCCTCTACGACGGCAACCCCGGTTACCCGGACATGGGCGTGCTCTGGGACCTCGCCGAGCAGGCCGAGATCTCGACTTTCGGCACCAGCGCCTCCTACATCGCCGCCTGCATGAAGGCGGGAGTCGAGCCGGGCGGCGGCCGCGACCTCAGCCGCCTCAAGGCCGTCGGCTCGACCGGCTCGCCCCTTGCCCCGGAGGGCTTCGATTGGATCTACGAGCAGCTCGGCGCCGACACCTGGCTCTTCTCGACCAGCGGCGGCACCGACCTCTGCACCGCCTTCGTCGGCGGCGTCGTCCTCCTGCCGGTCTACCGCGGCGAGCTGCAGGGCCGCGCCCTCGGCGCCGCCGTCGAGGCCTGGGACGAGAGCGGCAAAGCGGTGATCGACGAGGTCGGCGAGCTGGTCGTCACCGAGCCGATGCCATCGATGCCCGTTTACTTCTGGGGCGATCCGGAGGGAAGCCGCTACCGGGCCAGCTATTTCGAGTTCTTCCCCGGTGTTTGGCGCCACGGAGACTGGATCGAAATCACCTCGCGGGGAACGGCGGTGATCTACGGCCGCTCGGACTCGACGATCAACCGCTCGGGCATCCGCATGGGGACGAGCGAGATCTACCGGGCCGTGCTCAGCCTCGACGCGATCGTCGACGCACTCGTCGTCGACCTGCCTCGCCTCGGCACCGAGGGCTGGATGCCGCTCTTCATCGTCCTGCGCGAGGGCGCCGAGCTCAACGACGAGCTGCGCGGGGAGATCGCCAAACGAGTGCGCAGCCAGTGCTCGCCGCGCCATGTGCCCGACGAAGTCTTCGTGATCGCCGAGGTCCCGCGCACGCTCAGCGGCAAGGTGCTGGAGGTCCCGGTCAAGCGGATCCTGATGGGCACTCCGGTCGAGCAGGCCGCCAGCCGCGACTCGCTCGCCAACCCGGCCGCACTCGACTGGTTCGTCGAGTTTGCCAATACGCTCGACCCCTAGAGGTGCAACGCGTTAGGGGTCTGTGAGACCCACAGCGCGTTGCACTTGGCCACTCAGGCCGGGGTGACCGGGTTGCGGCGCTCGGCGAAGGCGCGGTCCTTGCTCGCCGCGAGGGCGAAGCGGCGGATCAGGTCGTCGCGCAGCTCGGCTGGATCGACGACCGCGTCGACGACCATCTCCGAGGCGAGGTGGAGGATGTCGATGTCCTCTGCGTATTCCTCGCGCTTCTCCGAGACGAAGCGCTCGCGCTCCTCCTCATTCTCGATCGCCTGGATCTGGTTGTAAAAGACGGCGTTGACGGCGGCCTGGGGACCCATTACCGCGATCGAGGCGCTCGGCAAGGCGATGCAGCAGTCCGGCTCGAAGGCGGGGCCCGCCATCGCGTAGAGGCCGGCACCGTAGGCCTTGCGCACGACCACCGAGATCTTCGGCACAGTCGCTTCGGAGACGGCGCTGATCATCTTCGCCCCGTGGCGGATGATTCCCTGGCGCTCAACTGCCGCGCCGATCATGAAGCCCGGCACGTCGGCGAGGAAGAGCAGCGGCACGTTGAAGGCGTTGCAGGTCTGGATGAAGCGCGCCGCCTTGTCGGCCGAGTCGACGAAGAGGACGCCGCCGGTGTACTTGGGCTGGTTGGCGACGACGCCGACGGCACGGCCGGCGAGGCGGCCGTAGCCGACGATCAGCTCCTTAGCCCAGCGTTTGTGAACGGGCAGGAAGCTCTCGGCGTCGAGCAGCGAGTCGAGCAGCAGCTGCATGTCGAAGGGCCGGTTCTCGTCCTCCGGCACGATCTCGGCGATCGGCGTCGGCGAGGCGGGCTCGGCTGGCGGCGCCAGCGGCGGCTCCTCGCGCCAGTTGCCCGGCATGAAGGAGAGATAGCGCTTGGCGAGGTCGATCGCCTCCTCGTCGCTCTTGACCAGGAAGTGCCCGCAGCCCGAGACTCCGGTGTGCATCTTGGCGCCGCCCATCTCCTCCAGGGACACGGTTTCACCGATCACCATCTCCGCCATGCGCGGCGAGCCGAGGTACATCGAGGCGTTGCCATCGCGCATGATCACGACGTCGCAGAAGGCGGGGATGTAGGCGCCGCCGGCGGCGCTCGGGCCGAAGAGCAGGCAGACCTGCGGGACCTGGCCGGAGAGCCGCACCTCGTTGTGGAAGATCCGCCCGGCGCCGCGCCGGCCCGGGAACATCTGCACCTGGTCGGTGATCCGCGCCCCGGCTGAGTCGACCAGATAGACCATCGGCACCTGCAGGCTCAACGCCCTTTCCTGGATGCGGAGGATCTTCTCAACCGTCTTCGGCCCCCAGGAGCCAGCCTTGACCGTGGGATCGTTCGCCATCAGCGCAACGCGGCGGCCGTCGATCGTGGCCAGGCCGGTGACGACGCCGTCGGCGCCAAGGCCCTCCTTGTCCCAGTTGGCCAGCGCGGCCTCCTCGGCGAAGGAGCCGGCGTCGACGAGCCGCTCGACCCGCTCACGCACCGGCAGCTTGCCCTGTTCGGCGGTCTTCTCGTGGTGGCGCTGCGGCCCCCCCGCCAGGGCCGCCTCCAGCGCGTGGGTGAAGTCCGTCACGCCCGAGAGCCTATTCGGCCAGCGCAATCCCGAACCGCCCGCCGATGGGCCTCAAAGTCGAGATATAAGCGACTTTCAGGCCCGTCGGCCGCAAATTCAGGCGAATTAGGGGTGCCAGTCGACGGGGCCGGCGCGGAGGACGTGGGAGCCTAGGGGGCGGCCGAGAACCTCCTGGGCCTCGCGCGACGCTTCCACCAACGCCGTCAGGTCGACCCCGGTCTCGACCCCCATCTCGTCCAGCATCGAGACCAGGTCCTCCGTGGCGATGTTGCCGGTGGCGCCGGGCGGCACGGGGCAGCCGCCGAGCTCGCCGAAGCTCGACTCGAAGGAGTCGACGCCCTGCTCGAGCGCCGCCAGGACGTTGGCCAGGCCCTGGCCGCGCGTGTTGTGGAAGTGGGCCGTCAGCTCGACACCGGCTAGGCGCTCCTGCGCCGCGGCGAAGAACTCGCCGACTTGGCTCGGGTTGGCCATTCCGGTGGTGTCGCCAAAACCGATCTCGACGCAGCCTGCCCCGGCGAGGCGCTCGGCGATATCGAAGACGCGCTCGGGCGGCACCTTGCCCTCGTAGGGACAGCCGAAGGAGGTGGAGATGACGCCCTCGCAGCGCAGCCCGGCCTCGCCCGCGGTTGCAAGCGTCCGCTCCAGCCCAGCGAGAGACTCCTCGATCGTCCGGTTTACGTTCTTGCGGTTGTGCGTCTCGGAGGCGGAGACGAAGACGTTGATCTCGTCGAAGCGATCGCGCAGCGCCAGCGCCCGCTCCAGTCCGCGCTCGTTGGGAATCAGCACCGAGAACGCGGCTCCGTCGCGCCGCTGCACCCCGGCCAAGACCTCCTCCGCGTCGGCGAGCTGGGGAATCACCTCTGGCCGCACGAACGAGGTCACCTCGACGCGTTTCAGCCCAGTCGCGGAGAGCAGGTCGACGAGCCGAATCTTCTCCGCCGTCGGGATCGTCTCCGGCTCGTTCTGGAACCCGTCGCGCGGCCCGACCTCGCGGATGCGGACGCTGCTCGGCAGTGCGCTCATCGCGATCGAGGCTACGCGGTCGGCGGACCGGCCTGGTCGACCACGCGCCGCTCGTGGGTGCCGACGCCGATCGTCCGCTCGCCTTCGCTCACCTCGACGTCGAAGCGAAGCTTGCGCCCGTCGACGACCTCGCGCAGGGTGGCGCGCGTGCGGCACTTCGCCCCCTCCGCCGCCGCCGCCACATGCTTGATGCAGACTTCGAAACCGACCGTCGCCTGGCCCTCGGGCAGATGCTCGTAGGCCAACGCGGAGGCGCTGCCCTCCATCATCCCGATCATCCCCGGCGTCGAGAGCACGCCCGTGCCAATCGTGCCGCCGACGTTGGTGACCAGCGGCGGCGCGACCGTGAACTCGTCGCTGCGCTCGAGCCCGGGAACCAGCGCCTGCTCCGCCTCGCTCATCAGACCATGCCCAGGCCACCGCTGACGCCCAGGGTCTCGCCGGTGACGTAGGTGGCGTCGTCGGAGACCAGAAAGGCAGCGGCCGCCGCGACCTCCTCGGGCTGGCCCAGGCGACCCATCTGGGTCGCCGACTTCATCGTCTCGATCACTTTCTCGCCGATCTCGCCGAACTCCTTGGCGCCCATCAGCAGCGGGGTCTCGATCGGGCCGGGGGCGATCGAGTTGGCGATGATGCCGTAGCGGGCGTTCTCGCGGGCGATCGCCTTCATGAAGGCGACGATGCCGCCCTTGGCTGCCGAGTAGACCGCCGAGCCCTTGGAGCCGACCCGGCCCGCCTCCGAGGAGATGCTGAGGATGCGGCCGTATTTGGCCTGCTGCATGCCGGGCAACGCTGCGTGGGTGCAGTTGAGAACGCCGCCTAGGTTGATCGCGATCACCCGTTGCCACTGCTCGGGCGTCGTATAGGTGAAGAAGCCGAACTCGTCGGTGCCGGCGTTGTTGACGAGGATGTCGAGCGTGCCGACCGCCGCGACCGCGGCTTGGGCCGACTCGAGCTCGGTGACGTCGAGCTCGAGCGCGTGGCCGTTGACCTCGCCGGCGACGCGCTCGGCTCCGTCGGTGTCGATGTCGCCGACCCAGACCTCGGCGCCCTCGGCGGCGAGCCGCGCGGCGATCGCGGCGCCGATGCCGCTGGCGCCTCCGGTCACCAGAGCCTTTCGTCCCTCCAGTCGCATCGGGCGTGAGCATAGACTGGCGCGTCCGTGGCGGACCTCCCCACCATCCCGATCGTCGGTGGCACCGGCGCCCTCGGCGCGGGCCTGGCGCTGCGCTGGGCCAGGGCCGGGGCGCCAATCGCGATCGGCTCGCGCTCTGCGGAGCGGGCCGAGGAGGCGGCGGCGAAGCTGCGCGAGCAGGTTCCGGGCGCGAAAGTCGACGGCCTGCTCAACGAGGAGGCTGCCAAGCGCGCCGAGATCGTCTTCCTGACGGTGCCGTTCCGGGCGCAGTCGGAGAACCTCAACAATTTGCGCGAGGCGCTGCAACCGGGTCAGATCCTGGTCGACTGCACGGTGCCACTCGCAGCTGCGGTGAGCGGCAAGGCGACGCGCTCGCTCGGCGTCTGGCAGGGCTCGGCGGCCCAGCAGGCCGAAGAGATGGTGCCGGACGGCGTCACCGTCGTCGCCGCTCTGCACACCGTCGGCGCCCCCACGCTCGCCGATGGCGACGCCGAGCTCGACGAGGACGTCCTTGTCTGCGGCGACCGCAAGGCCGACAAGGCGCGCGTGGCGCGGCTGATCGAGCTGATCCCCGGCCTGCGCCCGGTCAACGCCGGGGCACTGGAGATGGCCCGCATCGTCGAGCAGCTGACACCGCTGCTGATCTCCGTCAACACGCGCTACAAGACGCACGCCGGTATCCAGCTCACCGGCCTGCCCGACGGCGACCACTGGGCCTGAGCGAGTCGCGATGAGGATCGCGCTCCTCGCCGGCGGCACCGGCGGCGCCAAGCTCGCCGCGGGGATGCAGGAGGAGATCGGTTCCGAACTCTCGGTGATTGTCAACACCGGCGACGACATCGAGGCGCTCGGGGTTCACGTCTCCCCCGACCCGGACCTAGTCACCTACTGGCTCAGCGGCGAAATCGACGAGGAGCGCGGCTGGGGGCTGCGCGACGACAGCTTCACCGTCTTCGAGCGCCTGACCAAGCTCGGCGCCCCGAGCTGGTTCGGCCTCTCCGACCGCGACCTTGCCGCCTGCCTTTACCGGCGCCAGTTCGTCGAGGAGGGCGGCAGCTACAGCGCGGCGCAGGCTCAGATCGCCCGTGCGCTCGGCGTCGAGGCGCGGGTGCTACCGATGTGCGAGACGCCGGTGCGGACCAAGGTGCACACCGCGGCCGGCGTGCGCGGCCTGCAGGAATATCTGATCGTCGACCGAGGTGAGCCCGAGGTGCACGGGGTCGAGCTCGATGGAATCGCCGCGGCCGAGCCGAGCAAGGAGGTGCTGGAGGCGCTGCGCGCGGCCGAGGCGATCGTGATCGGCCCCTCCAACCCGGTGATCAGCATCGGGCCAATCCTCGCGGTGCCGGGGATGCGCGAGGCGATCGCGCAGTTCGGGGTGCCGATCATCGCGGTCAGCCCCTTCGTCGCCGGGCAGGTCGTCAAGGGGCCGACCGAGCGTTTCATGCAGGCGCTGGACCGCCCCTCGACCGCCGCTGGCGTCGCTTCGCTCTATGCGGGGCTGATCGACGCGATGATCGTCGACGAGGGCGATCCTGACCCTCCCCCGTCGGAAATCCCCACCCTTGCCACGGCAACCCTGATGGACGGCGCCGCTGGGCGCTTGCGGCTGGCTCGCATCGTCCTCGACTACGCCGCTAGCCTCGCCGAAGATGCCTGACCCCTCCATCAGCCCAGCTTGAGGGCCATCGCCGTCCTGCCAGTCAAGCGCTTCGCCGCGGCAAAGCAGCGGCTTGCGCCGGGCATGGGCAGCACGCACCGGGCCGAACTGGCGGCGGCGATGCTGGAGGACGTCCTGGAAGCCATTGGGGCAGCGCGGTCGATCGAGCGCGTGGTCGTCGTCACCAGCGAGCCGCGCGCGATCGAGCTGGCGAGGGCGAGCGGCGCCGAGGTGCTCCCCGATCCAGACGACGGGGGCCACTCGGGCGCCGCCCTCGCCGGAATCTCCCGCGCGCAGGAGCACGGCGCCGGCTGCGTCGTGCTGCTCCCGATCGACTGCCCGCTGCTGGCGCCGCGCGAGCTCGAACGCCTGCTTACCGGGATGCCGGAGCGCTACGTAGCGATCGTCCCCGACCGCCACGGCACCGGCACCAACGCCCTCGCCCTCGCCCCTCCCGATGCGATCAAGCCCTCCTTCGGCGAGGGCAGCTGCGCCCGCCACGTCGCCGCCGCACGCGAGGCCGGGGTCCCGTTCAACGTCGAGGAGCTGCCCTCGCTGGCGCTCGACCTCGACACCCCCGCCGACGTCGTCGCGCTGACCATGGCATTGGAGAGCGACCCGCGGCACGCTCGGCGCACCGCAAAGGCACTCGGCATATGAACCCTCAACTGCCGGTTCCGATGTTCGTCCACGGCGTATATGGCAGGAAAGGAACACCGGAATGACGCGGTTGGAGGTCAAAGGCGTAAAGGGGCTTCCTGAGGTTGTCGAGGGAATGGCGCTGGGGTCGCTGATCGCCGAGCGCGCCGAGCTGCGCGACGGCGACGTCGTCGTCGTCGCGCAGAAGGCCATGTCGAAGGCAGAGGGCCAGGTACGACGCCTCTCGTCCGTGAGCCCCAGCAGCGAGGCGCGAAGGCTCGCAGCGGAGCTGGACAAGGAGCCCGCGCTCGTGCAGTTGATCCTCGAGGAGAGCGCCGAGGTGCTGCGGGCCGAGCGCGGGGTGTTGATCACCGAGACGCACCACGGCTTCGTCTGCGCCAACGCCGGCATCGACAGCTCCAACCTCCCGGACGACGACACGGTCTGCCTGCTGCCGAAGGACCCCGATGCCTCGGCCCGTCGCATCAAAGCCGAAATCGTCGCTGCCGTTGGGGAGCCGGGGGTGGGCCTCTCCGGACAAAAGCGGGGAGTGTCCGGAGACCCCCACCCCCGGCTCCCCCCCACCATCGGCGTCGTGATCAGCGACAGCTTCGGCCGCGCGTGGCGGCTCGGTCAAGCGGAGGTGGCGATTGGCTGTGCCGGACTGCAACCGCTCGACGACTGGCGCGGCCGACTGGATGCTCACGGCCGTGAGCTGGAAGCGACCCAGATTGCCATCGCCGACGAGGCGGCGGCGGCGGCCGATCTTGTTCGAAGCAAGGACAGCAACGTGCCGGCGGTTGTGCTTCGCGGCTTCAGTCGCTTCGTCACTGCCGAGGACGGCCCCGGTGCCAAAGCCCTCCAACGCCCCAAGCCAGACGACCTGTTCCGCTGACGTCAGGTCCAACCCGGTAGGGGTGGAGCGTCTTGTACTTTTTCGGCAATTCCTTGCGGCGTCAGCAGGTGCGGTTCCACCGAAAAAGTTAAGCGGAACCCCTACCGGGTTGGACCTGAAGCACCGCGGCACCGCGCAGTTGACCCGAGCGGATTAATTCGATCGCCTCGTTGGCGCTTTCAAGTGAGTGGAGCTCGACCTCGGTGCGGACCGAAATCTTCGGCGCCAGGGCCATGAACTCCTCGCCGTCCTGCCGGGTCAGGTTGGCGACGGAGCCGAGGATGCGCTCACCCCAGAGCTGCTCGTAGGGGAAGCTCGGGATGTCGCTCATGTGGATGCCGGCGCTGATGATCCGGGCGCCCTTGGCGCTTGCCCGCAGCGCGGCGGTCATCAGCGAGCCGATCGGGGCGAAGACGATCGCGCCGTCGATCTCCTCTGGCGGCGCCTGCTCCGAGGAGCCCGCCCACTCGGCACCGAGCTCCCGCGCGAACGCCTGTCCCTCCTCGTCGCCCTCGCGGGTGAAGGCGAAGACCCGCCGGCCCTGGTGCACTGCCACCTGGCAGAGGATGTGGGCGGAGGCACCGAATCCGTAAAAGCCGATCCGCTCGGCGTCGCCAACCAGGCGCAGTGCTCGATAGCCGATCAGGCCGGCACAGAGCAGCGGCGCCGCCTGCTCGTCCGGCTCGCCATCGGGAATCGGGAGGCAATAGCGCTCGTCGGCCACTGCCAGCTCGGCATAGCCACCGTCAACGTCATATCCGGTGAAGCGCGCCCGATCGCAGAGGTTCTCCCGCCCAGCGAGGCAATAGCGGCACTCGCCGCAAGTCCAGCCGAGCCAGGGCACGCCCACTCGCTGACCCGCCGTGAAACGCTCGGCCCCCTCGCCAGCGTCGACGACCGTACCGACGATCTGGTGGCCCGGCACCAACGGCAGCTTCGGCTTCTCGAGCTCGCCGTCGACGATGTGCAGGTCGGTGCGGCAAACCCCGCAGGCCCTGACCGAGATCAGGATCTGCCCGGCACTCGGCTGCGGGTCCGGAAGATCCGCGGGCCGCAATGGTTCCCGCGGGCGCTCCAGGACCATCGCCCGCATCGCCTAGTAGGTCTCGACTATCTCGTAGAGGGTGGTGCGCTGGGCGGGCTCGCGACCGCCGGCGCGGGCGGCGGCGATCAGCTGCTCAGGGTCGAGGCGGACGCCATGTTGGGAGCCGGCCATGCGGGAGATGTTCTCCTCCATCAGCGTGCCGCCAAGGTCGTTGACTCCCCAGCGCAGCGACTCGGTGGCGGCATCAAGGCCCATCTTCACCCAGCTGGCCTGCAAGTTTGGGATCGTCTCGCCCAGCGCGAGCCGGAAGGCCGCCGTGTGCTTGAGGTTCTCCGCCGCGGAGATCTCCTCGATGCCGTGGGTGCGGCCGAGCATCGTGTTGAAGGGGATGAAGCTGAGCGGCACGAACTCGGTGATCCCACCGGTCCGCTCCTGCAGCGCCCGGACCACGCGCATGTGACGGGCCAGCTCGCGCGGCTCCTCAATGTGGCCGAACATCACCGTCGAGGTTGAGCGCAGTCCGGCCCGATGCGATGCCTCGATGATCTCCACCCAGCGCCGCGCCGGCAGCTTGTTAGGCGAGATCCGCTGTCGCACCCCATCGTCGAGCACCTCCGCCGCCGTGCCCGGCGTCGACCCAAGCCCGCACTCGACCAGGTACTCGAAGACCTCATCCGGAGACTTTCCCGACCGCTCGCACATGTAGTCGACCTCCATCGGCGAGTAGGCGTGCAGATGCAGCTCCGGCGCCACCTCCTTAGCCAGCCGCAGCCACCGCCCGTACTCCTCGAGCGTCAAATCCGGATGGATCCCCCCCTGCATGCAGAGCTCCGTCGCCCCGAACTCAACCGCTTCCCGAACCCGATCCGCGAAATCATCCTCCGACACTTCATAAGCATCAGGCGATCGCCTGCCTTGCCCAAATCCACAAAACGCACACCCGACGATGCAGATGTTCGTGAAGTTGATGTTCCGATTGACCACAAAGGTCACCCGGTCCCCCGCAAGCTCCCGCCGCAGCTCATCCGCAGCCACCCGCATCTCCTCGATGACTACAGGCCGCGTCTCGGAGAACAGAGCCGTCAGCTCGTCCTCACTTAGCTCCTGACCAGCACGACCTTTCTCGATCGCCCTGGGAGCCAGCCCTCCGTCGATCGTCTCTTCGCTCCTCCGCCCAGACCCGCTGCGCGGAATGAAGCTCCAGTACTTCAGCTTGATCACGTCGAGCACGCCCTGCTCCATCCACTCCGGGTCCATGTACTGGGGATAGACACATAGACGCTCAGTCAGAGCAAACCCCTTAGGTGCCAGCTCCTTGCGGACCTCGTGCGGACTGGGAAACGCGTGCTCAGGAGAGATGTGATCTCCGTTGGCTGAAAGGCCGCCCAGGTCAGTCGCCCCAGCCTCGACCAGCTCTCCCCAGCTGTCTGAGAGATTCGGCGGCACCTGCACCCCCACATCCGGCATCAATCGCTTGCACTCCCAAATCAGCCGCTTAATGTCCTCGACGGACACCGGACTCGCCCAGGCCGGGAGGGACGGTGGGGACCCCTCTGACGGAGCCTCCCAGGTTGTTGCTCCGGCAGAGGGGGTCCCATCACCCAGCCACCGCCGCTGAGAGGCCGCGTCAGCAATGTCAGCCACTTCGGCCCCGTAGTACTTCGGGTGCGCCACAAAGTTCTGCAGGATGATCTCCTGAATGTGCCCGTAGCGACCGTGCAACTCCGCCAGGGCTTCGAGCGATTCGACCTGCTCCTGCTGAGTCTCCCCGATGCCAATCAAGATCCCGCTGGTGAACGGGATCTTCAGCTGCCCAGCAGCCTCGATCGTCGCCAGCCGTTGCGCCGGATGCTTAGTGGGAGAACCGGCGTGGACGGTGTCCATCAGTCGCTCGGACACCGACTCCAGCATTAGTCCTTGCGAGGCAGTCACCTCGCGCAGTCGAGCCAAATCGTCGCGCTCCAGCACCCCGATATTGGTGTGCGGAAGCATCCCCCGCTCGAGCGCCCGTTCGCAGCTCCAGACGACGTAGGAAGTGAAGTCCTCGTGCCCCCACTCCGCCAGTTTGGCCGCAACCACCGGGTTGACCTCGGGCCGCTCCCCAGTGAGCACCAGCAGCTCCTTGGCGTTGCGCTTCAGAGCCTCGTCCAGAAGCTTCTCGACCTCCTCAGGCGAGCGAATATGCGCCTGATGCGTGGCGAACGCGCAGTACTTGCAGTAGCACTGGCAGGTCCGCGAGAGCGAGAGCGTGTAGTTCCGCGAGAAGGTGATCCGGCGCACGACGCCCAAGCTACTGCAACGATCCGCCGGGCCGAGCGGCCCGGCGGGGTACCCAGTCGATCAGATGATCAGCGCGCGCCCTCGGAGTACTTCTCGACCGGTGGGCGCACCGCCTCAGCAGGCTCCGTCGGCGGCAGACCGCGACCTTCGAGCACAAAGCGGAAGACAACCGCAGCAAGCAGCGAGCCGACGATCGGGCCGACCAGGTAGGGCCAGACACCGCCCCACTCACTGCTGACCAGCGCCGGACCGAACCAGCGGGCGGGGTTGAAGGAGCCGCCCGTCAGCGGGCCACCGACCATGACGATGAAACCGAGCGTGGTGCCAATCGCTAGCGGCGCCCACTCCTTGAAGCTCTTACGGGAGTAGACGGCGGCGAGAATCACGAGCACCAAGCAAAAGGTGCCGAGCGCCTCCACGATCGCACCTTGGAAATTGCCCCCAAGGATGTTGCTCACCGTGGCGGCCCCGTAGTTGCTCGCGCGGCCCTCGTCGAGCAGTAGGCCCTTGCACAGGAAAGCACCGGCAATACCGCCAATGAGCTGGGCCAGCATGAAGATCACGGCATCGATCGACCCGATTCGCCTGATCACCCAGGCAGCCAGCGTGACCGCGGGGTTGAAGTGCCCACCGCTGACCACACCGAACATGACGATCAGACCGAAGAGTAGGAAGGCGTGGACGAGCCCGATGACCGCGAAGTCCGACCCGAACTGGGCCTGTTCGCCGGTCGAGACGAATAGCACGACAACGCTGGTGACGAAAAACACCAGCAGGAAGGTGCCGATTAGCTCAGCAAGATATGCGGCAAGTCCTCGTTCCTGCACTCTCTCTCCTCCTAGGTCCCTGAATTCGACTGGGCGGCGGCCAGTCTACCCATATTGAGCGAATGAAATAGGTTGCCGCGCCAGATGAAGTTGGTTGCCGCGCTGCTGGCGGCCGCCTCTCTGCTTGCCGGCCTCGCCGGCTGCGGCGGGAGCGGCGCTGAACCGGGCGCGCCTTTCGGCGCGACGCTGGTGCTCGACTTCACCCCTAACGCGGTGCACTCCGGCCTCTACGCGGCCCAGCGGGAGGGCTTCTATCGCTACGAGGGGATCGACCTGACGATCCGTCAACCGGGGGAGTCGACCGACGCCCCCAAGCTGCTCGCCGCCGGCCGCGCCGACTTCGCCATCCTCGACATCCACGACCTCGGCATCGCCCGCCAGCGCGGCCTCGATGTGGTCGGCGTGATGCCGCTGGTCCAGCGCCCGCTCGCCGCGGTGATCGCCCGCGGCGACCGCGGGATCGCCAAGCCGGCCGGCCTCGAAGGACACACAGTTGGGGTCACCGGTCTGCCGTCGGACGAAGCCGTGGTCGATTCCGAGGTGAGCGCCGCCGGCAGCGATCCGGCGAAGGTGAAGCGGGTAACGATCGGCTTCAACGCGATCTCCTCGCTCGCGGCCGGCAAGGTCGACGCCGCGACCGGGTTCTGGAACGCCGAGGGAGTTGCCCTGCGCCAGCAGGGTGTGCCGATCCGCATCTTCAAGGTCGATGAATACGGCGCCCCGCCCTACCCGGAGCTCGTCCTGGTCTCCTCGGAGCAAACCGTCGCGCGCAGGCTCGGTTCGGTCCGCTCACTTCTGGCCGCGACCACCGCGGGCTACGAATTCGTCGTCGACAAGCCGCAGCAGGCCCTCGACGATTTGCTCGCCGAAGTGCCCAGCCTCGATCGGGCTGAACAACAGGCGCAGCTCGATGCTCTGCTGCCAGATCTGCGGCCCCGGCCTTTCGATTCCGCGATCCTGCGCGCCTGGGCCGCGTGGGACCTCAGGCACGGCCTGCTCGAACGCCCCCTCGATGTACAGACGGCGTTCGAGCTAGGCTTGCAACCGTGAGCCTGGCCGCCGATTTCCAGCAGGTGCTCGACTCGATGCCGCCGGATTGGACCGACCTCGAGCTTGACCTTCGCATCGACGACGAGAGCCGCTACGTCGACAGCGCCGTGGCGCTGAGCCAGGTCAACGCTCAGCCCTACTCGCGGGCCGACTGGGACTGGCGCCTGATCGTCGCCCACAGCTTCGGCCACGCCGCCGCCGCCGAGACCGTCAAGGGCGTGCTGGCAAAGCTCGACGCCGACGGCGTCAGCGGCGAGATGGAGGTGCGCGAGGTGCGCGAGGGCCGCTCGGAGATCGTCCAGATGTGGGGCCGCCCCGAGAGCGTTCGCGAGGAGTTCCGCGAACGCCGCTCGCTCTAGTGGCCCGCGTCGTCGCGATCGCCTCCGATCTGCTGCTCGGCAGCAAGGTCGAAGCGATGCTGAGCGCCGCCGGCCACGACGTGACCCTCTCCCCCGCCCTCGCCGAAGCACCGCTTGACGACGCCGAGCTGATCGTCGCCGACCTCGATGCTGAGAACCCCGAGGCACTCGTCGGCCTCGGCATCCCCGTCCTCGGCTACTACTCCCACGTCGACGTCGATACGCGCGACGCAGCCAAAGCCGCAGGCATCGACCTCGTAGTCCCCCGCTCCCGCATGGCGAGGGAGCTACCGGACCTGGCAAACAAGCTCCTCGGAGGCTGATCCGTAGGGACGGGCGGGGACCCCTCCGTCGGGGCTCCGCATCGAAGGAAAAATGGTGGGTCCGTAGCTGAGTCGCTTCGCGAGTTCCCGTCGGAGGGGTCCCCGCCCGTCCCTGTCGCCTAGCCGAAGAAAACCTGCTGGAGAAGGAAGACGTTCAGGGCGATGATCATCGCTGCGAGAACCCCGGCGAAGGAAGTCAGCCAACGCGGATTTACCAGCGCGCCCATCACATCCTTCTTGGCGGCGAGCATCAACAGCGGGACCAGGGCGAAGGGGATGCCAAAAGACAGCACGACTTGGCTGGCGACCAGCGCATCCGTCGGGTCGAGGCCGATGGCGAGCACTACCAGGGCGGGAGCCAGGGTGATTGCGCGGCGCAGGAAGATCGGGATGCGGCGGCGGATGAAGCCCTGCATCACAACCTGTCCAGCCATCGTGCCGACCGAGGAGGAGGCGAAGCCGGAGGCGAGCAGGGCGATGCCGAAGACGGTCGCGGCGTTGAGCGAGACCAGCGACTTGAGGCCCTCGTAAGCCCCGTCGATTGAGTCGATCCCGGCCAGGCCGCCTTCGTGAAAGAGGGCGGCAGCGACGATCATCATCGAGAGGTTGATGACGCCGGCCAGCGACATCGCGATGACCACGTCGATCTTCTCGAAGCGCAGGATGCGTTTGCGCTCATCGGCGTTGCGGCCGACAATCCGCCGCTGGGTCAGCGCCGAGTGCAGGTAGATGACGTGCGGCATCACCGTCGCGCCGATGATCCCGGTGGCGAGCAGGATGCTCTCGGTGCCGGCGAAGCCCGGCACGAAGAGGTGCTTGGCCACTTCCCCGCCGGCCGGATTGGCCTCGAAGAGCTCGAAGACGAAGGAGGCGACGACGACGCCGACCAGAGCCGTGATCGCCGCCTCGAGCCGGCGGAAGCCCATCTGCTGCAGGGCGAGGATGGCGAAGGCGCCGGCGCCAGCGATCAGGCCGGCCGGAAAAAGGGGGATGCCGAAGAGCAGGTTAAGGCCGAGCGCCGCGCCGACCACCTCGGCGATGTCGGTCGCCATCGCGACCACCTCCGCCTGCAACCAGAGGCCGATCGAGGTGCGCCGCGAGAAGGTCTCGCGGCAGAGCTCGGCGAGGTTCTTGCCGGTGGCGATCCCCAGCTTCGCCGACTGGGTCTGGACGACCATCGCGATCAGGTTGGCGGAGAGGATCACCCAGAGCAGCAGGTAGCCAAACTTGGCGCCGCCGGCGATGTTGGTGGCGAAGTTGCCGGGGTCGATGTAGGCGACGGCGGCGACGAAAGACGGGCCGAGGAAGGGCCAGATGCGCGCCGGGCCGCGAGCATGGCCGTCGAGCGAACGGCGCGCTGCGCGGGCGACGGCGGCCTCGCCGGGAAGAACGTCCTCGACGCTCGCCTCAGCCGGAAGGACCTCCTCGGTGGGCGTCTCGGTGGCGGGCGGCGGCTTCACCGGGCGCTTGCGTCTCCGGCCGGAGGTTTGAGATCGGGACCGGGGATCGGCGTTCCGTGTGGGTCGTGGCTGGGCTCCCCCAGCTTGGCCGCGATCAGCAGCTCGAGGTCCTCGGAGATGTAGTGCTCGAGCACCTCGGCCTCGGCGTGGACCCGATCCTCGGACATGCCTAGTGCCTCGGAGAGGTAGGCCTCGATCAGGCGGTGATGGCGGATCACCTCGAGCGCCACCTTCTCGCCCGCCAGGGTAAGTGTCACGCCCTTATAAGGGAGGTAGTCGACCAGGCCCATCTCCCCGAGCTTCTTCAGCATCGACGTCGCGGTGGCCGGCGTGACCCCGAGCCGCTCGGCAACCTCGCCGTTCAGGACGGGACCCTGACGCTGCTGCGAAAGGGCGTAGATCGCCTTCGCGTAGTCCTCTATCGCCTCCGAAGGTTTAGACACGTCGAAAAGAGTTTGACACATCTAAAAGAGGCGGGGCGGGAGGCTATGGGGATGGCCCTCTCTCGCAACAGCGGGGAGGCTCGTTCGGGCCATCCCCATAGCCTCCGACGAGCGCTTCCTAGAATTGAGGGATGGCTGAAGCGGCGGCAGTGGAGCTTGATGCGCAGTACAGACAGCTGCGCGAAGAGTGTGGGGTGCTTGATCGCTCGGGACGGGGGAAGCTGCTGCTGAGGGGATCGGAGGCGGCGGAGTACCTGCAGGGGCAGCTGACGAACGACGTTGAGGCGCTGGCTCCTAGCGAGGGTTGCTACGCGGCGTTGCTCGACCGCAAGGGGCACATGCAGGCGGACATGCGGGTGTTGAGGTTGGCCGACGATGAGATCTGGATCGATACGGAGCCCGAGGCGTTGGCGGCTGCTCGGCGCCATCTCGACATGTACAAGATCGGCCGTGAGGTGACGCTCGAGGACGTCAGTGGGGAGCGCGCGATCCTTTCCTTGATCGGGCCGCGCAGTGTCGAGCTGGCGGGGTCAGCGCCGCTTTCGGAGCACGCTTCCGGGCCGACCTCGATCGAGGGCATCGAGTGCCTTGCGGTGGGAACGGCGCTCGGTATCGATCTGATCGCGGCCGTCACCGATCGCGAGCGGCTGCGCGCGGCGCTCGGCGAGGCAGGCGCTCCAGAGGTCGGCGCCGACGCGGTCGAAATCCTCCGCATCGAGGCGGGCACCCCTCGCTTCGGCAGCGAGATGGACACGGCGACGATGCCGGCCGAGGCTGGCATCGTCGGGACCGCGGTCAACTTCGAGAAGGGCTGCTACATCGGCCAGGAGACGGTCGCGCGCCTCCACTACAAGGGGAAGCCAAACCGCCACTTGCGCGGCCTGCGGCTCAGCGCCCCCGCCCAACCCGGAGCGACGCTCGCGCTCGCCGAGAAGGAGGTCGGCAAGCTTGGCGGCAGTTGCGTCTCGCCCATCCTCGGGCCGATCGGTCTGGCGATCGTCCGGCGCGAGGCCGAGCCCGGCAGCGAGCTGCGCGTAGGTGAAGATGGCGTTACGGCTCGCGTAGTCGACTTGCCCTTCGGCTAGATTCCGCGTCGATGGGAAGTGGGAGAGTCCTCGCTGCGGGCTGCGCCCTCGCCGCGCTGGCGCTGGCGACGGCTGGCTGCGGCGCCGAGGAAAGCGCCAACGAACCACGGCCACAGCCGCCCACGCGGGTCAGCGTCACGGTCACGCCAGGCGCGATCACGGTGCAGCCGTCGCGGGTCGCGATCGGGCCCGAACCGAAGCAGCAGATCCCCCAGAACCAGCACGCCTCCCAGCCTCAGGTGAGGTCGAAGGCCCCCGTCGACGTCGTCTTCGTCACCGCCAACCTCACCGACTTCGACTCCAAACTCGAGGTCCGCGGACCGAAGAACGTCAAATCTGGGGCGCTCGTCGCCAACGGCAACAACTCCCTGCTTGCCTTGCTCCCGACCGGCGTCTACCGGGTCAGTGCAGCGGACATTCCCGGGGCGAAGCCGGTGCGCTTTACCGTCGGCCCGTACCGCAGCTCGTCTGAGAACGACCTGCTGCTGCCGTAAATAGCGGCTTCGCGACGGAGCCGCTACGTCTGGCCCGGTCGTCACCATCGTTCAGGTGACCATTGTCTTGGCAATAGCTGTGCTCGTGCTCGCCGCGGCACTCGTCTACGCGATCGCCCAGCGGCCCGAGCAGCAGCCGCCGCTCGACCACGGCCCGGCGATCCAAGAGGCAACGGAGAGAGCAATCGCCCAGTGGCAGCGGATCAACGAGGAAGCGCGCAAGGTCGATACCAAAACCGCGGAAGCAACCCTCGACAAGCGCCAGGCGGAGATCAAGGCGCTGGCGGAGAGGATCGCCAAGGGCCAGGAAAAGATCGAGGCCGAGGTGCGCAAGCGCGGCGAAGGAGACCTGCAGACGCGCACCCTGCTCGAACAGATGGGCCAGACGGTCGGCAACCTCAACACCGAGACGGCCGGCCTCAAGAAGGCACTGCGGCAGCCCCAGACGCGGGGTCAGTGGGGGGAGCTGCAGCTGCGTCGCTGCATCGAGATCGCCGGGATGACCGAGCACGTCGACTTCGAGATGCAGGAAACGCTGCACACCGAAGACGGCCGCCTGCGACCCGACGCCCGCTTCCTCCTGCCGGAGGGGCGCAGCTTCGTCGCCGACTCGAAGGTGCCGCTCGACGCCTTCCTCGACGCCCAGGAGGCGGAGGTCGAGACAGAGCGTCGCACCCACCTCGAGCGCCACGCGCGGCAGGCGCGCGAGCACGTGCGCGCGCTCAGCTCGAAGGACTACCAGGGACAGTTCAAGACCGGTGAGACCCCGGACCTGGTGATTTGCTTCATCCCCAACGAGCCGGCGCTGCACGCCGCTTTCACCGCCGACCCCGAGCTCTTCGATTACGCGCTGAAACTCAACGTCCTGCTGGTCAGCCCGACCTCGCTGATCGGCCTCCTGCGGACGATGGAGCTCGGCTGGCGCCAGGAGCGAATGGTCGCCGAGGCGGCCGAGATCGCCGACGCGGCCGGGACCATGCACGCTCGCTTTGCCAAGTTCCTCAGCGATTTCGACAAGGTCGGCCGAGGGCTGACCACGGCGGCCAACGCCTACGATTCGGCGGTTGGCTCGATGGAGCGTCGCCTGCTGCCGCAGCTGCGCAAGGTCGAGTCGCTCGGCGTCACCCCGAGCAAAGCGATCGAGCCACCGGAACCGATCGAGATCACGGTGCGCGAGATCACGGCGCCCGAGCTGCGCGAGGCTGAGACCCCCGTGCTTGACTAGGATTCGCGGCGCCCGTTCCCGAACCCGCCGGAGGATCTCAGTTGGCCGTTGATACGAGTGCAGTCGCGAACTTGGACGTCGAGCCCGGCGAGTTGCCGGAGACGATGGCCGCCTGGGTGATTCGCCAGGAGCGTGAGGGCGAACCCACCGACGCTTTCCAGTTGGAGCAGATCGAGGTTCCCGAGCCCGGCGCCTTCGAGGTGATCGTGCGGGTGATGGCCGCCGGCGTGAACTTCAACAACGTCTGGGCCGCTCTCGGCAAGCCGGTCTCGATTTTCGGCTACGGCGATCATCCCGAGTACGGCCACCACATCGGCGGCTCCGACGCCTCGGGGATCGTCTGGAAGGTCGGCGAGGGCGTGACCCGCTGGAAGCCGGGCGACGAGGTGGTGGTGCACTGCAACCAGGCCTCCTACGAGGACGTCGAGGTTCACGGCCTCGACCCCCTGGCCGCACCGAGCCAGAAGATCTGGGGGTATGAGACCACCTGGGGCTCCTTTGCCCAGTTCACCAAGGTGCAGGCTCAGCAGCTCCTCCCCCGACCTCAGAACCTTTCCTGGGCCGACTCCTCCTCTTACGGCCTCACTTACTTCACCGCCTACCGGATGCTGATCGACCAGTGCAAGCTGCAGGCCGGCCACAACGTCTTGATCTGGGGCGCCGCCGGCGGCCTCGGCGTCTTCGCGGTGCAGCTCTGCAAGGCAGCCGGAGCCAACGCCGTCGGCGTCGTCTCCTCCGATGAGAAGGGCGAGCTGATCAAGCAGCTCGGCGCCGTCGACTACATCAACCGCAAGGAGTTCGGCGAGATGATGCGCACGCCGGAGAACCTCGCCGACAAGGCCGCCGACAAGGAGCGCTTTAAGGCATCGCGCGGCTTCGCCAAGCGGGTCAAGGAGATCCTCGGCGACGCCCCCGACATCGTCTTCGAGCACGTCGGCCAGGCGACCTTCCCGACCTCGGTCTTCGTCTGCAAGCCGTTCGGCAAAGTCGTCATCTGCGGTGCCACCT
>JBKPOV010000030.1:0-9156 GCA_046733315.1 Actinomycetota bacterium | reverse complement strand
GTCTCGCTTAACCGAAGCTACTCGCGGTAGTGCCGTAAACGAGCTAGTTTTTTTGGGGTGGCCACGGCAGCACCAGCGAAGGCGGAAGGTCGCTCACACTGGCTGGAATTCATCGCCGATCCAGTGCGACTGCAGATCCTGCGCAAGCTGAGCCGCGTCGAGGACGCAACCACTTCGGAGCTCGCCAGCGATGGCCCGGCCAGCTACCAGACGCTGCGCCGTCATCTCGAGGCCTTGGAAGCCTCCGGCGTAATCCGCGCCCGGGCCGGGGTCAGCGAAGGCGAGTCGGGCCGGCCGGCGACGCGCTTCAGCCTCGATCCGCGACTGCGCGAGAGCGTGCGCCTGGCAATAGACGGTCGAGCCAGCTAGGCATCCACCAGCACCACTTGCCGAGCCGGTTCATCATCGCCGGCACGACGATCAGGCGCACGATGAAGGCGTCGATGGCGACGGCGAGCGCCTGCGCCACGCCGAAGTTGCGGACCATGATCAACTCGGAGACGGAGAAGGCGAGGAAGACCGAGATCATGATCACCGCGGCACCGGTGACGACGTGGGCGGTGCGATCGAGGCCGCCGGCGACCGCGGCACGGGTCGAACCGGTACGCAGGTATTCCTCGCGGATGCGGGCGAAAACGAAGACCTCGTAGTCGATCGCGAGCCCGAACATCACCATCATTGTCGCCGGGATCACGGTGGCATCGACGTAGCCCGGGCCCCCGAGGAGCGAGCCGTCGAAGAGCAGGGCGAGGATTCCAAAGCTGGCGCTGACCGTGAGCAAATTGATCAGGACGGCGAGGATCGGAATCGTCAGCGAGCGCAGGACCGGGATCAGGACGAGCAGGGTGACCAGCGAGAGGCCAAGGCGCATCAGCGGCGATTGATCGCGAACGGCGTCGTTGACGTCTATCTCGCCCGGTGCGACGCCGCCGAGGACGACCTCGGTTCCCGTTCTGCGGGCAAGGTCGGCGGTGTCTTCTTCGAGCCGGTCCTTGGTCCGCCGCGCCGCGTCGCTGTCGGGAGCATCGCGGGGGATGATCAGCATGCGAGCGTTCATGCCGCCCCGGTCGAGGTTGATCAACGAGCCGAGTTGGTTGCGCTGGCGCGGCCGGCTTCCGTCGAGGCCGGCGAGGATGAAATAGGCAGAGTGGAAGACGCCGGGGGAGCGCCCCTGCAGCTGAGACAAGCCCGATTCGCCGTCCTGGTCATCCAACCCAGACTCGATCCGCCCGAGCCCGCTGCTGAGCAGCGTCGACTTCTGCGCCCCCTGGCCCAGACCGCTGGCGAGCTGGCCGGCGCCCGTCTCGAGCAGCCCGAGGCCGCCGGAGAGGTGCTCGGCTCCCTCCCCCAATCGCCGCAGGGCAGGCGACAGCTTCTCGCCGCCCTGGTCGAGGGCATCGACCCCCTCCGACACTTTGCGGCTACCGCTCGCCAGTCGCTGCAGGCCCCGATCGAGCTTGCTGGAGGCATCGGCGAGCTTTTCGATCCCCTCGCTCGCCTGTCGGCCCTTCTTGTCCAGGCGCGAGGCGAGATAGAGACCGACGTCGAACTGGCCTTCGGCCCTTTCGACCCCAGCGCCTACGCCTTCATATGCAGGATCGACGAGTTCGCCGCTGCCGATGTCTTTGCCGGTGAGCTGCCGGGTGGCTTCTTCCACGGCGGCTACAGCGGCCGCGTATGCGGGGTCACTGCGGCCCGTCGACATTCTTTGCAGCGCCTGCCAAGCAGCCGCGAGGCGCTCTTCGCTTCCCTGCAGCGGCGCCTGCAGTTCGCCTAGCCGCTCGTTCCCAGAGTGCATCGCGTTTTCGATCAGGCGGGCGCTGCTGGAAAGTTCTCCGGTCTGTTCCCCAGCCTTGCCCAGAGCCTCGGCGAGGCGGCCAGCGCCGGTGCTGGCCTTGGAGGTGCCCTGCGCAACCTTGCCGCTTCCCTCGCCCACCTTGCCGAGTCCGTCGCTCAGCTGTTGCGAGCCATCGCCGACTTTCTGCAGCGCGCCTGCCAGCACGCCGGCGCCACCGTGGGCGGCATCGATCCCGGCTTCGAGTTCGCCGGATCCGGCCGCGGCTTTGCGCAAACCGCTGGTGTTCAGCGTCGCGCCCTTGTGCGCCTTGCCAATCCCCGTTGCGAGTCGGGCGAGCCCCCGTTCCTGTTTGGCGAGTTCGGTTTCGATCCCGCTGGCGCGTTCTGCCCCACGCGCGATCGGGCTGAACCCAGCCATCGTGTCGACCCCCGGATCCTTTTCGACGTGATGCTGAAACTGCGACAGCGCGCGCAGCCGCTGGGTCGAGGTGACCGGGTGGCCACGGCCGTTGACGATGACTTCCATCGGCGCGGCCCAGCCGGGCCCGAGCACGTCTTCGACGTCTTCCTGCTCCTGGCGACCGGCGTCTCCCGGCGGCAGGAAGGCGACGCTGGCGACGCTCGAGTTGAGGGTGAAAGCCCAGCCGGAGAGCAGGACGAGGACGAGGACGATGGCGACGACGGCGCCGGGCCGATTGGCGAGACGGCGTGACCAGCGCAACGGGGCGAACCGATGGCCCGAGCGCCGCATCGGCAGGGCCCAGCGCTCGAGGTTGTCGCCGAGCATCGTCAGCAGCGCGGGAGCAATGCAGATCGCCGAGACCATGCTGAGCAGAGTCGCCGCGATCACCGCGAGCGAGACCGAGCGGGCGATCGAGCCCGGCAGGATCATCGCGGCAACCAGCATCGCGAAGATCAGGCCGCAACCCGCCGGGATCACCGAGCGGGCGGTGATCAGAACCGTGGCCCGCACGGCCTCACCGAGATCGCCGTCTCGGTTGCGGCGCTCCTCGCGAAAACGGGAGATGACCAGGAGCGAGTAGTCGACCCCGAGGGCAAGCCCCATCATCCCGACCACGCCGATCGCAAAGAGGTCGAGTTGGACGAAGCCGTTGAGGATGGTGAGCAGCCCCCTCGTTGTCGCCACCACCGCACCACCGATGACGATCGGGATAACGGCGGCGATCGCCGACCGGAAGACGAGCAGCAGGACCAACAGCAGGACCGGCACCGCGATCATCTCGCCCAATTTGGTGGCGCGGTCACTGGCGCTCTGCAGCGAGTCGATCACGGCCGGGAATCCGGCGACGCTGGCGCGGACCTGCTCGCCAACCTCGGCATTGACCGCGCGACGCACCGGCGGCAGCACGCTGGTCACGCCTTCGGCTTCGTCGGGTTCGACGCGGACGATCAAGGTGGCGACGTTCGGCGAGGGACTGAGGCCCTCGATGGTTCCTCCACCCGCCCAGGGAGTGATGACCAGCGTGCGGGGCATCGCCTCGAGACGCGCCGCCAGCCGCCGCCCCTGGCCTTCGACTTGCGCGTGCGGACCACGCAGCATCACCACCATCGCCTGGTCGCTGCCGAACTCCTGGAGGGCAATTTCGTGGGCGCGCTTGCTGGCGGTTCCATCGATGAAGAGCGGGTGGATGCCGAGTTCGTGGTCGAGGTTGCGGCCGACGAAGGCGAGCGTTGCGACGACGAAGATCCAGATGCCGACGACGAGCCGCGAGCGCCGCGTCGCCAGACTGGCGACCCCGAGCAGCAGCCGGGAGCGCCGCGAGCCCCGGCCCTGGACGCTCAACGGGACCGGCCCGATTCGCAGCGTGAGCGAGTGGCGATCGTCAATCTCGAGTTTCGCCGGGACCCGTTCTGAGCGGTGGCGAGAACATCGGCCGCGAGCCGAGCGGCCGGTGCGCGCGCGCACGGGTTGGCATCGAGCGAGAGAAGGCCTTCGTGCGGGGAGCCCAGGCGCAGGGTGAAGCTGGACAGCGGCATGTCGGGTAGCCCGGCCAGCCTGGTGACGAAACGACCGTGATCAGTGGCGCCCCTGCCGCGGATGGTGAGCTTGATCCCGCCGCCCGCGAGAACCACCCAGAGATCGGGTTCGCCGCTGCCGCGGGGCTGCACGACATAGATCGAACCCCGCAGAGGTTCGTCGAGGAGCGGCGTCCGCGCCTGCGAGGAGCCGACCTTGGAGGCCGGCGGGCAGAGGCTTCGCCGGGCATCGGGCCGCGAGCAGATTTCCTCCAGCCCACCGATGTTCAGCTTCAGCGCCGGCGGCAGCGAGAGGGCCAGAGAGCGCAAGGAGGCGTCGTCGCGGCGGAAGCGCGCCGAGACCCGCAGCCCAACCCGGTCCTCCCTGTGAGGCCGGCCGCGACTGATCAGGGTCGCTCGCAGCCGCGGGGCGAAACCGAGGCGCTTGCAACCGCTGACGCCATAGGGGCTGCTCAACGTGGCCGCCGCCCCTTCCTGGGATTCGAGCGCGGCGTCGAGGCTGTGCGAGTCACAGGACGTCGGGTTGTGGACCAGGCCCGGGCGATCGAGCGCAAGCGCGATCGTCTGGAAGCGGATCGGCACCCCGGCGACCACGCTCGGCAGGCGGTCGGTCGCGACGGCGACGCGGCCGGTGCGCCCGTCGATCTGCGCGGTCGCCCGGAACGCCACGGTGCCCAGGTCAAAGGAGCCGATGCTCGCCCGGAACGCCATCACCAAGCTGAAGGGTGCGCGCTTGTACGGCCCAGCGGCGTAGGCGGCGCCGGCCAACACAGCCGGGCTGGGACCGGAGCCCACCTCGGCCCGCACCGATCCAACTCGGCTTGCCGCGGGACAGTTGCCGCTGCCGGCAAGCGAGTCCGGGCAGGCCTCGACCGAGCCGAGTGCGGCACTGAGACCAGCGGGGAGGGTCAGGGTGAACCGAGCGGGAAGCCCTTCGCCCCCGCGGCGGTGAAGGTTGGTGGAAAAGGTGGTGGCTCGGCCCGCCCTGTGGCTGGAGGCCGATACGAGCAGCTGGGGAGAAAAGGGCAGCGGGCCGGGGCAGGCCAGCCCAGGCAGGATGCTGGCGATGGCCACGGTCGTCGCCGAAGTGACGAGGGGACCGCCCCCGTAGGGGACGAAGCCGGCCTCGCCTCGCGAGGGGCCACAGCCCAGTGGCGCAGCCAGCAAGCCACCGGGCCCGCCGCCCAGGCTCATCACGATCTGACCGATTGCGACCTGCGGCAGATCCCGGAGGGTGGCGGTCAAACGGCCGGTCGCCGGATCGGGCTGCAGGCCGGTGACGAACTTGAACACGATTCCGGGCGCAGGCGCGACGATGAAGAGCCGGAAGCGTTCTTCTCCCCGCGGCTCACCGAGATAGACGGCGCCGGTCACCGGTTCGGGCAAGATCGCCGAGACGAGTTCGACCGTGCCGGCCCGGGCGGCGGCCGGACAGGCCGCATTCGCTTGACTGCCCAGACCGAGCTGCGAGTCGGTGCAAGGCGTCAACGCCGCGGCCCCCCCAGGGGAGACGCCGAGGCCGACCGGCAACGCGACCGCCACGTCCTTCATCTGGGCGCTTGCCAGCTCGCTGCCTTCGGCTTCCCCAGGCATGCTCAAAGCGATTCGCACTCCGGTCGGCGAGTCAGCTACCGGGGTGCTCAGCTGCAGGCCGAGCCGCGGCGAGAAGGAAAGGGCCTCGCAGCCACTCAGCGGCCCGGCTGCGGCACTTTCACTCAGCCAAGGGGCGTTTTCTTCGCGTGAACGCGTTCGCAGGGTGAAGCTAAGGGACCCGCAGACCGACGGCGCGGTGAGGAAGGGGCGGGGCGGGGCGGCGGGCGCTTCCTGGTGCTCGGCGGGGATGCCCCAGAGCTCGATGTGGCCTTCGCTCGGGGCGCCTTCGCCAAGATCCTCGGCGGCGAAGGTGATGCCGAAGTCATTGGGCCGCAGTTGCAACTGAAAGGGAATCGGGAAGCCGGCTTTCGAGGTGAAGGCAGCCACCTGGCCCGGTTCGGGTTCAAGCAGGAAGATCGGCAGCGGTTCACCCGAGGAGCCGAAGCTGACGATCCCGACCTGGCTGTCAGAGGGGCATTCCTCACCTTCTTCGTGTGCCTGGCGGGAACAGGCCGGTACCGCGACCGGATCGCCGCCGAAGCCCGGCGGCATGTCTATCGCGATGTCCCTGGCCGAAGTCCCGGTGCCTTCCGTTTCCAGCGCGAAGTCGATCTGGAGGCGGTCGGGATGGGAGCCGGACCGGTTCTCGGGGTTGCCATCGGCGTCAAGCATCCGCACCGCGAAGCTGCCCGGGACGATGCCGAATTCAGCCGCGGAGGCGCCGGAGACCGGCCCCACGATGAGGAGCAGTCCCACGATGAACAGCGGTAGTCCCAATGCCCTGCGTGCGTGAAGAGCCAAACCTTCCCCTGCGCCATTTCGGACGACGGCCTACTTCAACTCATGCATCGGGACCAGTCGTTCAGCCTACGCGGATACGGGCACGGCAACCAGGGTTTTTGCCAAAGATGTGAATAAGTGGGAGCTAGAGCGGGAAGCCGCTGCGGACCGAGGGAAGCGCGTAGTCAGCGCCGGCCTCGCGTAGCTGCTCGACGCTGTAGCTGCCGGTTGCAACGCCGATGACGGCGATCCCAGCGCCGTGCCCGGCCAGGACGTCGCGCGGGGTATCGCCAACGGCGACACAGGCCCCGTCGGCGAGTGTGCCGCCGGACACGAGTGCTCCGCGGTCAAGGGCGGCCTTGGTCACCTCGGTGCGGTCGGCGGAGTCCGAGCCATAGCCGCCGAAGCTGAAGAAGCGGTTGAGGTGGGCACGAGCGAGCTTGATGTGGGCGGCCGCCTCGATGTTGCCGGTGACCAGGCCAAGCAGGGTGCCGCTGTCGATCAGGCGGTCGAGCAGTTCCTCGATGCCGGGCATCACCCGGTAGCCGGATGACTCGGAGACGGCATCGGGAAGGTGCTTGAGGTAGCACCCGATCGCCTTCGAACGCTCTTCCTGCGTCCCCTCGCGGCCGATCACCTCGCGGAAGATGATCTCCGCGATCTGCGGGTCGGTCATGCCGGCGTCGGTGTGCTCGGCGACGTTGGCCTCGACGCCGTGGAGCTCCGCGAAAGCGCGCTGCCAGGCGACCCCGCCGGCGCCGCCCGTGACGAGGAGCGTGCCGTCGATGTCGAAGAGAACAGCGCGGATGGCGCTGCGCATCTCTGCGTCCTCGGTCGCTCGCGTGCGGCGCACGCCACGCTCCCTGCGTCCTAGATCTGCTTGGCCATCCACGCTGTTACTCGCTCAACAACTCACGTTGCGATAGCCAATACAAGAGACCAAGGGCGGGCAGGACGACGATCGCGGCGACGAGGAAGACGACGATCACCGAGGTCAGGGTGTTGGTGGGGGCGGCTGCCTCGGAGATCTTCAGCGAGGTCGGCAGGAGGTAAGGGAACTGGGCGACGCCCCAACCCCAGATCACCGTGATCACGGCCCCGCCGGCCAGCGGGCGCAAGGGCCAGGGCGGCGTGCCGGGGCGACGGGCTGCCGCGAGCAGGATCGTGAGGACACCGAAACCACAGAGGGCGGAGAGGATCACCAGTGGCAACCCCTGGTCGATCAGCCGATCGAAGACGTAGCGGGCATCGGCGTGCAGCGCGACGAGGCCGAGGGCGGCCACGAGACCGGCAACCGCCGCCGCGGCGAGAGCCCGGCCGGCGAAATAGCGCTGCATCTCCTCGTCGCCCTTGCGACTCGCATCGCCGATCAGGAAGACAGCAGCGAGGTAGGCGCCGCTGGCGACGAACAACGCCCCGGTCAGCAGGGGCAGCGGCTGCAGCCAGCTCGAGAAGGCGGGCCCGTTGCCGTCGGCGGGAACATTGCCGGCGGCGACCGCGCCGACCACAGTGCCCATGAAGAAGGGGGTCAGCAGCGAGGAGATCGCGAAGGTGGCGCCGGCCGCACGACGCCCGGAAAGCCTTTCGATCGACTTGCGAAAGGCGAAACCGGAGCCACGCAGGACGATGCCGAGTGCGGCCAGCGCGATCGGCACGTAGAGCGTCGTCATCACCGCGCTGAAGGCGGGCGGGAAGGCGGTCCAGAGCACGACGAGGATGAAGATCAGCCAGACGTGGTTGGCCTCCCAGACCGGGGTGAGCGAATGCTGGATCAGAGCCCGCGGCCGCTCGCCACGCTCGGCGCCGCCGGCGACGAGGTCCCAGAAGCCCCCGCCGAAGTCGGCGCCACCGAAGAGCGCATAGAACGTCGCCCCCACCCAGAGAACCCCCGCACACACGTCAGCCCGCGTCACGCGCCCGCACCGCCGCCGACGGGACTCAAAACAGAGATATAGAGCGTTTTCAGGCCCATCGGCCCTCGTTTGTTGGGGCGTATGGGGTGTCGCCTTCGGTCTTGGTGCCGGCCTCGCGCCAGCGGCGGGACATGGCGCGCAGGATCAGGATGGCGGTCGTGCCGATCGCGGCATAGAGGAGCAGCACGAGCGCGAAGCTGAACCAGATCCCCTCGGCATCGGTGACGGCTTCGGACGTGCGCATGTAGCCCTGCACGATCCAGGGCTGGCGGCCAACCTCGGTGACGATCCAGCCGCACCAGAGGGCGAGGATCGCCGCCGCGCCGGAGATCGCGACCGCGCGGAGGAACCACGGCGTGCGGGGGATGTCGCGCCGCCGCCACCAGACGAACGCCAACCAGGCGCCGAGGGCAAGCAGGGCGCTGCCGATGCCGACCATTGCGTCGAAGGCGAGGTGCAGCAAGGTGTTCGCTGGGGGGCGCTGATCGGCGGGGATGTCCTCGAGGCCGATCACTTCGGTGTCGGCGCTGAAACCGACCAACAGCGAGTCGAGATCCGGGATACCTATCGCCCCCTTGACCCCGTCGCTGGTGCAGATGCCGCCGAGGTACTCGGTCTGGTGAGTGCCGGTCTCCTCGATGCACTCCATGCCGGCGAACTTGGCCGGCTGGTGGTCGGCGACTTCGCGCGCCGCGGTGTCGCCGACGAAGAGCTGGATCGGCGTCGCGATCAGCGCGATCGTCAGCGGGATCAACATGCCGAGCCGATGCAGCCGATCGCGACGCCCCTTCAGCATCCCGACCGCGTAGATCGAGGCGACGAGGAAGCCGGTGACCATGTAGGCGGCGAGGATCATGTGCGGCACCTCGTAGCCGGTCGCGGGATTAAAGAGGACCTGCCCCGGGTTGGTGTCGACGATCTTGCCCGCCGCGTCGAGGGTGAATCCCTGCGGCTGGTTCATCCAGGCGTTGGCGGCGATCACCGAGAAGGCACCCCCAACCCCGGAGACCACGATCGGCACGGCGGACCACATGTGGGCCTTCGGCGAGAGGCGGTTCCAGCCGTAGATGTAGAT
>JBKPOV010000029.1:0-27430 GCA_046733315.1 Actinomycetota bacterium | reverse complement strand
CGTTGAAGACCTGGACCCGGTGGTTGTCTTCATCTGGCACCACCAGATTTCCGTTGAGCGGGTTGACCGCGATGCCGGTGGGTTCGGCGAACTGGCCGTTGCCGGAGCCGGTGGAGCCGAAGTTGCTCGAGAAGGTGGGGGTAAGCGAACTCGTCGTGAAGGTTTCATCTTTACCAAGCGACGTTCCTTCGCTGCTCGTTCCCGTGATCCGGAAGTGATAAGTCGTGCTCGGAAGCAGCCCGGTGAGGACGTATCCCTTTTCGACAGCCACCACGCCCGACCCGGCGCCCTCCGCGACCGCCGGCACGGTGGTGCCATAGGAAGTGGTTGTGCCATATTCGAACTGGTCGGTCGTGGAGAAGCCGTTCGGATTGACCGTCCCATGCAGGATTGTTTCGGTAGCCGTCACGCCGGTGGCAGACCCGGTGACCACAGTCGGGGGGGGTCCTTTCGTCGTGAAGGTCCGGTCTTCCCCGTAGCTCGTCCCTTGACTGTTTTCCGCCATTATCCGGAAATGGTAGGTCGTGCTCTCTTCGAGCCCGCTGATCGTTTTGCTTTTGGCGAGCGTTTCGGTGCCCGAGCCGACGTTTTCGTTGGGCACGGGAATCGAGGTCCCGTACGCAGTGGTTTTCCCGTATTCGAAGCGGTAGCTCGTTGAGAGCCCGCTCGGGTTGACGGTGCCGTTAAGCGTCGCTTCTTTGGTTTTGACGCCGGTGGCCGCTTCGGTGGCGACTTTCGGTGCACTGGTCAGTTTAAAGGTCGCTTCGTTGCTCACGTCCAGGAGCGGCTCTTGAACTCCGTCGCCGGAGGTATCAGTCCACCCTTTGTTGCCCGTTTTGATAAGCGTTTCGCGGATCGTTTCCGTATCTTTTTTGGAGTTCGGATTCGACTGGCTGGCCAGGATCGCTGCGGCGCCAGCGACGTGCGGGGAAGCCATCGAGGTTCCGCTCTTCAAGCCGTATGCTTTCCCTGGGGTAGTGGAGAGGATGCAGACGCCAGGAGCGGCTATCTCGACTGTGCTTCCGTAGTTGCTGAAGCTGGCGAGCCGATCATCGAGGCCGTAGTTCGCGCAGGTCGCGGAGCCCAGGCCACCCGGTTTACCGTCGTAATCGGCAAGTGCCGAGACTGTGATTACGTTTTCGTTTTTAGCCGGGCTAAAGTTTTTGGCGTCCTCGTTCGAGTTGCCAGCAGCTACCGTATAAACGACTCCCGCTTCGACCGATTTGTTGATCGCGGCGTCGAGGGCGGCCATCGAGCATAAGCAGCCCAGGCTCATGTTCGCGACCTCGATTTCTTTGGCATGTGCGGTGACCCAGTCGACGCCGGCGATGACCCAGGACTCCGATCCCGATCCGGCGTCGCTTAGCACCTTCACGGCCCACATCCGCGCCCCTGGCGCGACGCCGACCACGCCTTCGCCGTTATCAATCGCGCCGATCGTCCCTGCGACGTGGGTCCCGTGCGAATGGCCGTCTTTGCCGGTGTTGTCGATACAGGTGCCGGTCACGCAGGAGGTGCGCGCTACGACGTTGAGGTCGGGGTGTTCGTAGTCGATGCCCGTGTCGATCACAGCAACGTCGACGTCCGCGCGGAGGTCATCTTTCCCGTCGATGTCGAGCGCTTTGTTGCCCGGCGCAAAGATGCGGCTGGTCCCGGTCGGGATCGTGGCTTCCAGCACTTCGACCCCGCCGTTTTCTTCGGTTTCCAGTTCCACTTCTTCTTCTAGGACAGAGACCTCGTGGTCCCGAGTCACGAATGCGACCCTGGGGTCATCACGAAGGCTGTCGATCTTGTCGGGGGGAAGGGTTGCCGCATAACCGTTCAGGGCGTGCCTGTAGACGGCATTGAGGTCGCCGTCACGCCGATCGGTCTGTGCCTCCGCAACGGCGCCGGGGTGTTCCACCGAGTCCTTGAGAACCACTATGTAGTCCCTGAACCCGCTGCTGGACTTCCCACTTGCAGCAACACCTCCCGCTGAACACAGGAGCAAAAAGACGATGCTTGCCCCCAGACCCACCAACTTTGGACGGGTAGGCTTCCGCTGCCAGCAGGGCTGCGCCAGCCATTTGGTGGACTCCACCACGTCTCCCTTCGCCCGGGCACTCTCACAAGTCACCCACTCGACAGTGCCGACACGCTATGAGGTACGGCTGGAATTGCCTAGAGTAATTTTAAGTAATTATTGAAATTTTTATTATTAAAGAACTTGTGTGTTTGAGAGCAGAATGAGATAAAGGCGTCCGAACGCGCCGGACCCGTCAGGCTCCTCTCGAAAGACCCGTCGTCGTCCGACCGAAAAAGCTAGTCTTACTCAAGGATCTATTAAAGCCCTTCATCGCCGCGACCATCCCCACCATCAGCAGCGAGACGAGCAGGATCAAACCGACGTACTCGACCGTGCCTTGCCCCCTTTCCTCGCCGGCGAGGGCGCGGATCTGCTGCACCCGTCGATCGATGAAAGCGTGGACGTAGCCCATTGCCGCGTAAAGCATCAAAGCCTCCTTTTCCTCTGGTTGGAAGCAGATGCTCGGCCGATCGGGCGCACCGATCTAGACCGCACCGCTACCAATCGGTAACGAATCACCGCCTCACCCTGTGCGCCTCGCTCGGCGCCCGTTGGCGGGGATACGCTCAGGCCCGCATGCGCGTCCTGGTCGTCACTAACTTCGTGCCCGACACCGATGCGCCCCAGCGCGGACGCTGGGTTCGCGATCAGATCGACGAGCTCGAGAAACGGGGCGTAGAGGCCGTTCGCTTTGAATTCCCCCCCGGCAGGAGCGAATACCTGCCGGCCACGCGGCGGCTGCGGAAACTGCTGCGAGGAGAACCGTTCGACCTGGTTCACGCCCACTACGGCCTCGCCGGCTGGTGCGCCCAACTCGCCGGCGCCCGGCCGCTGCTCGTCAGCTTTCACGGAACCGACGTACGGCACTGGCTGGTCGGCCCCCTCTCGCGCCGCCTGGCCTGGCGAGCCGACCTCGTCGCCGCCGTCTCGCGGGCGCTTTTCGAATCAGAAAACGGCCGTCCGGGGCTGCCCGCCGTCCCCAGCTCGGCGGTCCTGCCCTGCGGTCCTGACCTGCGCCGCTTCCGGCCGCTCTCGCGCGCCGAGGCGCGTCGGCAGCTCGAGCTCGACCCCGCTGGCCGCTATCTGCTCTTCCCGGCCAATCCGAATCGCGCCGAGAAGCGCCACGACCGCGCCGCCGAGCTCGCCACCGCCTGCGGTGCAGAGCTGATCACCGGCGGCGCGATCGACCCCGATCAGATGCCGCTCTGGATCAACGCGGCGCAGGCAGTCCTCGTCACCTCCGACTACGAGGGCTTTGGACTCGCCGCCCTCGAGGCCCTCGCCTGCGACGTGGCTGTCCTATCGACACCGGTGGGGGTTGCCCCCTATGCACTGGGCGGGATCGCAGGCACCCTCTGCGCGCCGTTTGATCTGCGGAGCTGGCGCGCGGCCGCTGAACCGCTGCTCGACACTCCCGACCCCCGAGTCAAGGGTGCTCGGCGTGCCGCGACGCTCTCGGCGGCCCGGATGGCCGAGCGTACGCTCGAGGCCTACCGCGCTGTCCTCGCCAGCGAGTAATAGATTGAGTGCGTGAGTGGCGAGGATCTAAGCGCCCAGGTCGAGATGGCCAAGCGCCGCCTCGAGGAGGCCGCGGCCGCCGCCAGCACCGCCGAGAGGCGTGTCGCCGCCGAGATCGAGGCGCTCGAGGCTGATCTGCAGAGCGAACGCGCCCGTGCATCCGAGGCGCTCGAGCAACTGCGCGCCGCCCACGCCGAGGAGCTGCGCCGCGAGCGCGAAGCAAAGGACCGGATAGTCGCCGAGGCCGAGAGCCGCCTGGCCGAGATCGAGGCCCAGGCCGAGGCAACGGAGAAACGGATCGCCGAGGCCGAGAAGCGCGCTGCCGAGGCGGAGGGGGCGGTCGGCGAGGAGCACGCCCGTGCCCGTGAGGCGGCAGCGGCCTGGCTGCGCGGTCAAGTCGATGCGATCCGCCGAGAGGCCGGGCAGCGATAGCCGCCGACGCGGAGTTCGACGTCGTCGTCGTCGGCGGCGGCGCAGCCGGTCTGTGGACAGCGCTGCAGGCGGCCGAGCACGGAGGTCGGGTCTGTCTCGTGTCGCGCACCCCCCTTTCCCAGAGCGCCAGCTACTGGGCCCAGGGCGGGCTGGCGGCGGCGCTCGAGCCCGGCGACTCGCCTGAGCAGCACGCGGCGGACACCCTGGCGGCCGGCCGGGGCCTCTGCCGTCCCTCGGCTGTCCAGATCCTGGTCGATGAGGCCCCCGCCGCCGTCCAGGATCTGCGCTCGCGGGGCGTCGTCTTCGATTTAGATCCGAACGGCGAGCTATCGCTTGGCCTCGAGGGCGGCCACACCCGACGCCGCATCGTTCACTCCGGAGGCAGCGCGACGGGCCACGAGATCACCTCGAAGCTCGCCGCGATGGTCGCCGCCGAGGAGCGGATCGCGGTCCGCGAGCGCGCCTCGATGACGGCACTGTGGAGCGACGGAGATCGCTGCCACGGGGTGCTCACGGACGACGGCCGGATCAGCGCCGCCGCGACCGTGCTCGCGACCGGCGGCGCGGCAGCCCTGTGGCGACGAACTTCGAACCCCTGGGGCGCGATCGGGGCCGGACCGACGATGGCGATGGCGGCTGGAGCGGATCTTGCTGACCTCGAGTTCTGCCAGTTTCACCCAACCGCCCTGTACCTCCCGGGCACGCGCTTCGACGGTGCGCTGATCACCGAGGCGGTGAGGGGCGAGGGAGCGACGCTGCTCGATGCGAGCGGCCGCCGCTTCACCGATGAGCTTGCCCCGCGCGACGCGGTCACGGCGGCGATCCTCGACCGGATCGAGGCCGACGGGACCGATGCGGTGAGCCTCGACCTTCGCGGCCTCGATCCAGAGCGCTTCCCCAACGTCTTCGCCTCCCTGCGCGAGGCAGGCCTCGACCCCCGTACCGAGCCGGTGCCGGTCGCGCCCGCGGCCCACTACACGATGGGTGGGATCGCGGTCGACCTCGAAGGCCGCTCCTCCCTGGCCGGCCTCTTCGCCGTGGGCGAGTGCTCCTGCACGGGCCTCCACGGCGCCAACCGCCTCGCCTCCAACTCGCTCAGCGAGTGCTTCGTCTTCGCGACCCGGGCCGGACGGGCAGCGCTCGAGGAGACCGGGGTCCCGTCTCCGCCCGAGCCGCGCGCCTGGCGTTTTGAGCCGCCGAGCGAAGCAACCCGCGCGGCGGTCTGGACCCTGGCCGGCCCCAGACGCAGCCCCGAGCGCTTGCGCGAGTTGCTCGCCGATCCCTATCCGCTCGCCGGTGCGATCGCGGCCTCGGCGTTGGAGCGGCAGGAGTCTCGCGGCGGGCACCTGCGCAGCGACTTCCCCGGCCTCGATCCCGAGCTCGACGGCGTCCACTTCGTACTGGCCGCAAATGGCGAGCTGCGCCGCGAAAGCTGGCGCTGAGCTAGCGTCGGGTCGTGCTGCTGGGTGTCGACGTGGGCGGGACCTTCACCGACGCCGTCCTCTTCGACGGCGAAAACCTGCATACGGCAAAGCTGCCGACCACCCCGGCTGACCAGTCGCAGGGGGTGATTGAGGCTGTCCAGGCGGTCCTGCGTCGAGCCGGGGCGGCAGGCAGCGAGGTCGAGGTCTTCGCCCACGGGATGACGGTCGGCACCAACGCCCTGCTCGAGGAGCGCGGCGCCCGCACGGCGCTGATCACGACCCGGGGCTTCGCCGACGTGCTCGAGGTCGCTCGCCAGGAGCGGCCCCAGCTCTACCGGCTCTGTGAGCCGAAGCCCACCCCGCTGATCGCAGCGGAGCGGCGCTTTGAGGCGCGCGAGCGAATCGGCCCGGAGGGGGTTATCGAACCGCTTGGCGAGGAGGAGCCGGCCCGCCTCGCCGAGCTCGTCCGCAACTGCGGAGCCGAGGCGGTCGCGATCTGCCTGCTCTTCTCCTATCTCGACCCCACTCACGAGCAACGAATCGCCGCCCATCTGCGCAGTGAGCTCCCCGGCGTGCACGTCTCCACATCCGCCGAGGTGCTGCCCCGCTTCCGCGAGTACGAGCGCTGTTCGACGACCGCGATCGATGCCTACCTCTCGCCGCTGCTGGGTCACTACCTGGGACGCCTCAGCGACGCGGCGAAAGGCGCCGACTTGCCGGCACCGCTGGTGATGCAGTCCTCGGGAGGGGTCGCCAGCGCCGAGGAAGCCTCTCGGGCGGGCGCCTGGAGTGTGCTTTCCGGTCCCGCCGGCGGCGCCGTCGGCGCCAGCCTGATCGCCGGTATCGCTGGCAATCAGAACGCGCTTGGCTTCGACATGGGCGGGACCTCGTGCGACGTCTGCGTGGTCGAGGAAGGTGAGGTGAAGCGCACCGACTCCCGTGCGATCGGCGGTCGTGTGATCCAGCTGCCGATGGTTGACGTCCACACCGTCGGCGCGGGCGGTGGATCGATCGGCTGGCGCGACAGCGGCGGCGCCCTGCGCGTCGGCCCACGCTCGGCCGGCGCCGAGCCCGGCCCCGCCTGTTACGGCCGCGGCGGCAGCGAGCCCACCGTCACCGACGCCAATCTGCTGCTGGGCCGGCTCGCGGCCAACTCCGAGCTGGCCGGTGGCGTGCCGCTGGACGCCGAGGCCGCTGAAGCGGCGATCGGCTCACTGGCCGCGGCGCTGGGCATCGGTGAGCTCGAGGCAGCCGAGGGCATCGTGCGGATCGCCAATCAAGAGATGGTCCGGGCGCTGCGCGTCGTCACCGTCGAGCGCGGCGTCGACCCGCGGCGATTTGCCCTCCTGCCCTTCGGCGGGGCCGGACCGATGCACGCGGCGGCGATCGCCGCGGAGCTCGAGATCGAGCGCATCCTCTGCCCGCGCGCCGGCGGTGTTCTCTCCGCCCTCGGCCTCTGCGCCTCCGACCGCCGTCGCGACACGAGCCGCACGGTGATGTTGTCGGGCGATGCGTTCACGGCCGAGCGGGTTGCCACAGAGGTCGAGGAGCTGATCGCTGCGCTTGGCGGCGGCGCTGACGCCGAGCCCGAAGTCGTCTACGAGATGCGCTACGCCGGCCAGGCCTTCGAGCTTCCGATCAGCGGCTCGGCTCGTCCCGATCCGACCGACCTGGCCCGCCGCTTTGCCGACGCCCACGAGCAGCTCTACGGTCACCGCGACCCCGAGGCCGCGGTCGTGCTCGTCCACATCCGGCTGGCGATGGTCTCCCCCGGCGCCCGGCCGCGACCGGCCGCCGCAGCGAAAGCACAGCTCGCGGAGAGCTCCCGCCCGGTGCGCTTCAGCGGCGATTGGATCGACACCCCGGTGCTTCGTGGCGAGCCGTCCGCTGGGATACGGGCGCAGGGACCGGTCGTCTTCGAGCTTCCCGAGACCACCCTGGTCGTGCCGCCCGGCTGGGACATCAGCGTCGACGCACACGGGACGATCTCTGCCCACGCGGACGGTGCAACGCCTTGAGGTCCTCACACGACCAAAAAACGTTGCACCTCAATAAGGGGAGCGGGCAATGGATCCCGTAACCCTGCAGGTGATGATCGGCGGCCTGCACGCGGCCTGCGAGGAGATGGGCGCGGCCTTGATCCGCTCTGCCTACTCGGCCAACATCAAGGAGCGCCACGACTGTTCGACTGCGATCTTCGATCGCGGCGGGGAGTTGGTGATGCAGGCCGAGCACATCCCGGTCCACCTCGGCTCGATGCCGGACGCGGTCGCCGCCGTACTCGACCTCGAGCAGCGTCCGGGCGAGTCCTGGATCCTCAACGACCCGTACAGGGGCGGGACGCACCTGCCCGACATCACCCTGATCTCACCCGTCTTCGCCGCAAGCGAGCTGCTCGGCTTCGCCGCTTGCCGCGCCCACCACGCCGACGTCGGCGGGCCGACGCCGGGAAGCATGCCCGCCTCCTCGACCCGGCTCGACGAGGAGGGCGTCGTGATCGCGCCGACCCACGCCGGTGCGACAGCGCTGCGGGAGCTCGCCGCGCAAATGCGTTTTCCGCAGCAGCGGCTCGCCGATCTGCGCGCCCAGCAGGCCGCCAACCGGATTGGCGCGCTGCGCCTCGGCGAGCTTGCGGAGCGGCACGGCCGCGAGCGGCTGCGCACTGGCATGGAGGAGATCCTCGCCTACGCGGAGCGACGCACCCGGCACGCCCTCGGCGCCCTCCCGGACGGCAGCTACAGGGCCGAGGACGTGCTCGAGAACGACGCGAACGGGGAGCTCGCCGACCTGCGCCTTTGCGTCGAGGCGACGATCCGCGGCGATCAACTCCGCCTCGACTTCGCGGGTAGCGCCGCCGAGATGGACGGCAACCTCAACTGCCCCCTCTCGGTGACGAAGTCGGCTGCTTTCTTCGCCGTGCGGGTTCTAACCGATCCCCAGGCGCCCCCTTCCGCCGGCGCCTATCGGCCAATCGAGGTGCTCGCCCCGCAGGGGTCCATCCTCAACGCACGCCCGCCGGCTGCCGTTGCCGCCGGCAACGTCGAGACCTCCAGCCGGGTCGCCGACCTCGTCATCGCCGCGCTCGGCGGCGCCCGGCCGGTGCCCGCGCAAGGCCAGGGCACGATGAACAACCTGACCCTCGCCAACGATGCCTTCACCTATTACGAGACACTCGGCGGCGGCCAGGGTGCCTGTCCCGATCGGGACGGCCCCAGCGCGATCCACGTGGCGATGTCGAACACGCTCAACACGCCGGTGGAGGCGCTGGAGAGCGAATTCCCGCTGCGCGTGCGGGAACTCTCGCTGCGGCGGGGCAGCGGCGGCAGCGGCAAGCACAACGGCGGCGACGGCATCGTTCGTGAGATCGAGGCACTCGCGCCGATGCGCTACTCCCTGATCACCGAGCGCCGCCGCCACGCCCCGCGAGGCCGCGACGGCGGCGCGGACGGCGCCGCCGGCCGCAACCTCCACAATGGCGACCCCCTGCCCAGCAAGTGCGAAGGCGAGCTCGCCCCTGGCGACGTTCTACGCATCGAAACCCCCGGCGGCGGCGGCCATTCCCGTCAGTGATCTTCGTCGCGTCTATCCATCCCTGTAGAAGCAAATTTGGCCGTAGCGCGCCCTACTACTAGTTTGGCGGCCGGGAGACAGGCGCTTGGGCCGCTTTCTCCGATGTGAACGACTCGGCGCGTCCCTAATGACATCCGATACGCGCCCCAGAATGGCTGAACCCGCCGAAGCGGGTTCATAAACCAACAAATCCGAAGCGCACGTTGAGTCTGGATTTGGCAAGAAGGATCGTGATGCGACGCTCGGACGGAACTAGGAGTGCCGCATCGTGGCGAAGGCCAAAATTAAGAAGCATCGATGGAGAGGTGAGAACCCAGACGCGAAATGCCCTAGGCACCCCAAGAAGGACTATCGGCTACTTGTCGAAGCTGCCTGGAATGCCGGGTGGAGGTGCCAGAAGCGCAAGAAATACATCTACTGCTATCCGCCCGATGAGACTCGGGATTGGATCTGGGTTCCTATGACGCCGAGCGGGTCTCGGACGCTTGAAAACGTTAAGAGCAACTTCCGCGCCGCTGGTCTGGACGTGTAACCTGCCGGTAAGGAGATATGGCGAAGAATCGGAAGATCAGCACTGAGACGACCAAACGCGAGGCGAACGTCCTTCTAGAGTTTTGCATGGTCGATCCGATGTCAGAGGAGGTGCTCGCTGCGAATTCCGAGGACGTGATTGAGGCTGTCCTGAATCATGCTTCTGAGATCGCTTTGGGGCCTGCTCTCGCAGTCAACTCTCACGAGTGCGCCATCAAGCTCCGCTTCGATGTCCTCGCCAAAACTGATGCCGAGATTCATAAACAGGTGGCCAAGGTGATTGCGATCATCGTTCGCGAGACCGATCTTGAGCTTCACGTGAGCCGAAGCAGCGTTGAAGCTATGCAGGATGCTGCAGCCGGCGAGTTTGCTGCCGCCTAGCGTCTTCTTCTAGCGAGGTTCCTCCGGCTAGCCTAGGCAGATGGCCGACAAGCGCCAACCGTCGGTGAAGGCTCCGGGTTGATACGACCAATCAGGGCCTATTCGCCCCAACTTTCTGCCCCTTTGGCTTCGTGAGCTTCGACGGACCAGTCTGCAAGAGCTCGAAGTCCGTTACGACCCCGTCGAGTGCGGGGTCAACGCCAAGAGCAAGTTTGGAGACTCCGTTATGGCAACCCACGTCGAGTTCATCGTCGGATCTTTCGAAACCTGCCGTCCGTCCATCTCCCGCGCCGACACCCTCCTCCGAGGTTCAGCCGTCCCAATCGTCCTCCGGGAGCCGATCGGCAGCCACTGGCTTAGGTCGTCAGCCACGTCCCAACCTAAAGCCAGGGCCGCCCGGCAACTGCCTGGAAATCGCTTTCTAAATGAGAATGGCCGGACGTGATCTTCGTCACAAATTTTGCATTCCAGCCGGGCTGGTCTAAAATGCGCGATCCGGGCGGGGTTCTCACCTGGACGGGGTCAAAATGACCTCTCCCCAGTCATCTTTTTCAACCACCTTTCTCTAGGTACGACTTCAAATGCCGATCGCTTTCAAGGAATGGGCCGTAACGGTCCGTGCGCTCGCCGAGGGTGAGCAGCTGCTTACCCTGCGTAAGGGCGGGATCCGCGAGGAGAACAAGCACTTTGAGCTCGACCACGAGCGTTTCTTCCTCTACCCCACCTTCGATCACCAGCAGAACAACCTGGTGCGCGAGTCGCATCATCCGGAGCTTGGTCGCGCGCTCGAGGAGGGTGTCTGGCCCGATGAGGAACCGCCGGCGCGGGCTCTGCTCCAGGACGGCGGCATTTCGCAGCCCGAGCGGGTGCGCCTGCGCGCCTGGGCCGAGGTCACCGACCACATCACGGTCACCGACCCGCGCGTGGTCGACGGACTTTCTCCTTATTACGTTTGGACTCCCGACTACGCGGAGAAGCGGCTCAACTGGAAGCGCCGCCATCCACTCCACGTGCTGCTGCTGCGGGTCCACCGCATCCCCCGCCCCGTAACGGTGCGAGTGCGCGAGGAGTACCACGGCTGCCGTTCCTGGGTCGAGGTCGACCGCGAACTCCCCTTCGAGGGCACCCCGGTCATGGCCGACGAAGAGTTCGACCGCGCCCGCGCCGAGATCCTCGGTGTATGCGGAGCGGCAGAGCCCGCCTTGGTCTAAGGCCGAAGTAGTCTCGCCCCATTGCCTTGGGTTGAGACCGAATCGCTGAGCTTCACCGCGCGCCATGACAGCGGCGACGCCGCCTTCGCGGAGCGGACGCTGGACCGGATGGAGGAACTGCGGCTGCGGCTCGAGGATCGCTTCGAGCTCGTGCCAGGCGACATCACGATCGTCGTCCACACCAACCCGGTCTGGCTTTCGCTGGCCCATCCCTTCCTCCCCGCCGCGCGCTGGTCGGCCGCGCCGGCGGGCCGCCGCTATCTGGCCGGATGGCCGATGTCGACGGAGTTGCACGTGCTCAACGATCCGCACATGGAACGGCGCGCCGCCGGCGAGGACTCGCGCGAGGCACTGCGCGGCACCGCCGAGCGCCTCTACGCCCAGCTCGTGATCGCTGCCAACAATCGCGAGCTGCCCCCCTCCTGGACGCCGCGCCGCTTCGCCCGCTACCTGCGCTGGGCCTGGCTGGTCGAAGGTGGAGCCCAGTACTTCTCGCGCCAGGTCGGCTTCTACCGGCCAGCGGTGATCCGCCGCCTGCGCGAGAGCGCCCGACCCTCGTTCCCACCCTCGCGTCGCGACGCGGTGATCCTCGGCGGCACGATCTTCGACCTGCTCGAGGCCGAACGAGGTTCCGAGGCATGCGAGCGGCTAGCCCTCCAGCTCTTACCCGGCGGTGCGGTGCCGACCATCGAGGCCGCCTTCGACGCGCGCTTCGCCGAGATCGAAGACGCCTGGCGTGGCTACCTGCGCGAAATCGCTCGGCCCGGCTCGGGCTAGTCTTCGCCCGGCAAGCTTTCCCCGGGCGCGTTCTCGAGCACTTCGCGCGCTTTCACGGCGGCTGCCTCGGGGACCAGGATCTGGCGCGGACCAGCTGCCATGAACTCGGGGTTGTCGACGGAGCGCTGGACCATGCTCGGGATGCCGTACTCATCGAGCAGGCCCTGGATCATCTCAGCCTCGATCTGATGCCGAGCGTAGGCGACCTTGACCAGCCGCCCGCTACTCGACGAGGAGCTCGGCATCGGCGATCTTCAGGTCTTTGAGCCAGTAGCCCTTGACGTCGGGAGCGTCTTCATCCTGCAGCGAGACGATCAGGTAGATCGCGTCGGGCCAGTTGACGGCCTGGTTGACGTCGGTCTGCGAAGGATAGGCCCCGCTCTTGGTGTGCGAGTGGTAGATCGCCAGCATCTCCTTGCCGTCGTCTTCGATCGCCTTCAGCGCGTCGTACTGGCCCTGCGGGTCCATCTCGAAGCGCAGCGGGCTGGCCGCCGAGTTGACGACGGGGATCACAACCGACGCCTCTCCGTCGACACCGCCGACCATCCCGCAGCACTCGTTGGGCAGCTCCTCGCGCGCGTGCGCGACCATCTCGTCGACCAGGGATCGGGCAATCCGCATCGTGCGGCGAGGCTAGCGGACGACCGGCGCGCTCGTCTCGGCGGCAACATGGGCAAAAGCGCGCCAAGCAGGCTTGGGCTGGCCGGCGGAGTCGAGCAGTCCAGCGTGCTGGCAGAACACGCAGTGGGGGTCCGCAACCGCCATGTCTCGCCAGGCGTACCAGTCGACGCCGGCAATATGCCAGCGACCGCGAGCGCCGAGCAGCATTCGGTAAGCCCGGCGCAGGAACCTCGCCTGGCCCTTCACTCCCCAGTCGAAGCCGGTGGGCAGCGGGCTGGCCGAGGCCACGCCGAGCTCGCTGACCAGCAACGGCTTGCGACCGTCACCGCCCGCCGCCATCACCTGCCTCGCCTTGCGGACCTGGTAGGCCACGCCGCGAAGCGTCGAGGAGTACGGATGCACGGCAGCGACGTCAAAGCTGCTGCGCACTCCTGGCACGGCGTAGAGCTTTTGCAGGAAAGTCCAGGGGAGCATCCCGCCCTCGACCGGCGCCAGTCCGGCGGCCACAATCCTGGCCCCGCGATCGACGCCGCGAATCGCTCCTGCCGAAATCCGCAGCAGGCGCGCGTAGCCAGACGGGGAAGGCCGTGGTCGCCAGAAGAGCAGGAAGTTGGGCTCGTTCCAGATCTGCCAGCTGCGGATCGGCAGCGCCCTCTGGACACCGTCCCAGAGCTCCCCGCCCGGTCCATAGCGGTGGAGCAGCGCATCCAGGAAGCGCACCCAGCTCGTCCGGGCACGGGGGCTCAGGGGTGGACGGGCGGGATCTCTCTCCAGCCAGGCGGGGGTGCCGTAGACGAAGGGGAGTACGCGCACGTCGGAAGCGGCCGCGGCGGAGACGATCGCGTCAAGAGCGGCGAAGTCGAACTCGCCCGCCCGCGGTTCGACCTGCGCCCAGGCGATCGGAATCCGCAGCGTTCCCACGACCCCCCGCATTCGCGCGAAATCCGCAGGGGCGAGCGGTCCCTGCGGCACGACGCCGATGAACTCCCGCGGCACCGCCCGCCGGGCCGCCGCCGAAGGCGGCCCGGCAAGCGATCCAGTGAGCGTCGCGGCGACGAGAGCCGCAAGCGCGATCCGTCGCACGACGCCTACTCCTACTGGCTGAGGCGGTTGCGGCCCGCGCCGCCACGCAGGACGTCACGGCCCTTGCCGCCGATCAGCCGGTCATCCCCCCGGCCACCGCAGATCAGGTCGTTGCCTCCGCGGCCGACGATCAGGTCGTTGCCAGCGAGCCCCGCGATCACGTCGCGGTGGCGCGTGCCGACCAGCTTCTCGCCGTGGCGGGTACCGACGATCGTGGCCCGGTGGCCCTGGCAGCGTGAACCACTGGTGCCACCGAGAAAGCGGATCAGGAGCGCTGTTGGTGATGAGCAGCTGCGGATGCACTGCCCGCCCGAGGTCAGCGCGACGAGCCTGCGCCCTTCCTGCAGGCCGACGGCGACCGCCCGGTCCGCCTCGAGTGAGGCGAGGCGGACCAGCGAACCCCCGGCGAAGGTGGAGTCTCGGCGGCCGCTGGAGAGCAAGCGCAGCAGGGCGAACCTGTTCGGTCCGTAGGCCGGCCCGCGGCCGGTTCCCTGCGGAGCGCTGCCGGCGATCAGCAGCCTCCCGGCGCGATCGACCTTGGCGCCGGTCACGTCCAGGTAGCTGTGCCTCAGGTATGCGATTCCGCGGTGGCCGAATTTCGGGTCGAGGGCGCCGCTCGCCCGCAACTTCATGACGAAGGCTTCGCCCTTGTCGTTGCGTCCCGAGCCGACGACGTAGATGCCGCCTTTCGGCAGGACGACCAAGGCGCCGACCCCGGTGCGGTCGGTGACGTCGTCGACGAAGCTCTCCCCCTGGCGACCGAAGTCGTTGTCGAAGATGCCGTTCTCGTCGATGCGGGCAAGGTGGACGGCTCGCCCCTCGGCGCCACAGCAACGCGGCCCCGCGATTACGGTCTTGGCGCCGCTCAGGGCCATGCCCCCGAGGCCCGAGCCGAGGCTGGTAATCAGCGGGTTGCCGCCGCGGAAGGTCGGGTCCGGGGCGCCCTGCGCGGTGTAGCGGGCGACGAGCACGGCGTCTCCCCCGTATCCCGAGAGCGGCTCAGCGCCGACGACGATCCGGCCGTCGGCCTGGATCGCCAGGCGGACGCGGTCCACCGGTGCGCTCAGATGGATTTTGGCCACGCCGGCTTTGCCGAAGCCAGCGTCCGGGCTCCCGTCGGGGTTGAGCCTGGCGAGGACGAGGTCCCCTTCGTCGGTCGAGCCGACGACGATCCGGCCATCAGGGCCCACCGCCAGCGACCCGTTGAGACTGGGAAGGAACCCGTCATTGGAGCTGAAGACGCCGCGCAGGCCGGCCACCCCGAAGGAGCTGTCGAGCAGCCCGCCCGGAGTGAAGCGGCTGACCAGCTGTTCCCCGGCGCAGGGCGAGACCCAGCAGCGGATGCCCGAGCGCAAGACGTAGATCTCGCCACCGGGAGCGGCGACCATGTCCTCGGGCGACACGAAGAGGCCCTGTTGCTCACCCTGGACGCGAGCGACGCCTTCCTGCCCGAAGGTGCGGTCGATGTCAGCCGGCGCGGCGCCGGCGGTACCCACCGCACTCGCGAAGACACAGCAACACAACAAGAACACCCGCACGATCCGTGACGACGTCAAGAACATCTCCCCCTTGCTCCAGTTCGATTGACCAACTTGTCGGCCGCACAAACACGGCGAGCGAGGTGAGTTGCGGTCAGATCAAGAAGAAGCGATTACCACCAAACGGTGGAATCGAGGTTTTTGATCTCCTCGATCGGCTTGGTGTAGACGCCGGAGGAGAGGTACTTCCAGCCGTCGTCGGGGATCAGGAAGACGACGTTGCCGCTGTCGAGCTCGCCGGCGATGCGGGCGGCGATCGCGGCGATCGCGCCGGAGGAGACGCCGGCGAAGACGCCCTCCTCGTCGAGCAGTTTCTTGGTCCAGACGATCGCGTCGCGGTTGGACACCATGATCTTGCGGTCGAGGATCGAGATGTCGATGATCGGTGGGATGAAGCCGTCGTCGAGCGAGCGCAGGCCATCGACCAGCTCGCCCTGCATCGGCTCGGCGGCGACGATCAGGGTGTCGGGGTTCGCCTCTTTGAGTCGCCGGCCGTTGCCCATCAGCGTGCCACCGGTGCCAAGGCCGCCGACGAAGGCGGTCACCTCGTCGAGCTCTTCGAGGATCTCCGGCGCGGTGCCCTCGTAGTGGGCGCGCGGGTTGGCCTCGTTGCCGTACTGGTAGGGCATGTAGTACTGGGAGTCCTGGGCCATCTCAAGCGCCACCTCGACGGCGCCGTTGGAGCCCTTGGCGCCCTCCGAGTAGACGATCTCCGCCCCGTACATCGAGAGCAGCTGACTGCGCTCCTCGGTGACGTTGTCGGGCATCACCACCTTCAGCTTGTAGCCCTTGCGGCGGCAGATCATCCCCAGCGCGATGCCGGTGTTGCCCGAGGTTGGCTCGAGGATCGTCTGGCCCGGTTCGATCAGGCCCTCCGCCTCGGCCGCCTCGATCATCGACTTGGCGACGCGGTCCTTGACCGAGCCGGTCGGGTTGTGCCCCTCAAGCTTGGCGTAGATGCGAACGTCAGGGTTCGGCGTCAGGCGTGGGAGCTCGACCAGCGGCGTATTGCCGATCGACTCGACGATGTCGCCAAAGCGTCCCCCGCAGGGCCGGTTGAGAAGTTCTGCCATCGCTCGCCAATCCCTTACTTCAAAAAGTATAGCGTCGGAGTTCGGCCCCGTGGGCCTTTACGAAGGCTTTTTCAACCGCCGGCCATAGCAGGCAGAATGACCACGGTGTCGCCCTCTTTGACCGACGTACCCAGGCCGTCCAAGACCCGAACGTCCTCGTCGTTGAGGTAGACGTTGACGTAGCGGTTGAGGTCGCCGTCCTCACCGAAGAGCTGCTCCTCGGTGCCGGGGTGCTCCGCCGTAAGGGCGCGCAGAACCTCGCCCACGTCGGAGCCGGAGGCCTCGACCTCGACCTGGCCGCCGGTGTGCGCCTGCAGCACCTTGGGGATGCGAACCGTTGCCATCAGGCGGGAACTTACCGGCTAGCCGGCGCAGAAGGCCGCGTAGTCGGGGAACTGGCCCATCTCCGACTCCGGGATCTCGGACGCGTCCTCGCCGCAGATCGGGCACTCGGGGTCGCGGCGCACCTTCAGCTCGGTGAAGCGCGTGCCGAGCGCCTCGTAGAGGAGTAGGCGACCGACCAGCGGCTCGCCGATGCCCATCACCAGCTTCAGCACCTCGTTGGCCTGCAGGGTGCCCATCGTCCCGGCCATCACGCCGAGTACGCCGTTGGCGGAGCAGCTAGGCGCCAGCTCGGGCGGCGGCGGCGTCGGGTAGAGGCAGCGGTAGCAGGGACCCTCGAAGGGGACGAAGGTCGAGATCTGGCCGTCGAAGCTGAGGATCGAGGCGGAGACGACCGGCTTGCGCAGCCGCACCGAGGCGTCGTTGAGCAGGTAGCGGGTGGGGAAGTTGTCGGCCCCGTCGACGATCACGTCGTAGTCCTCGATGATGCCAAGGATGTTCTCGGCGTCGAGGCGGAAGCGGTGCTCGACCACTTTGACGGCGGGGTTGAGCGCTTCGATCGTCAGCCGCGCCGACTCGGTCTTGGGAGTGCCGATCCGTTCGGTGTTGTGAATCACCTGGCGCTGCAGGTTGGAGGCGTCGACCACGTCATCGTCGACGAGCCCGATCGTGCCGATCCCAGCCGCGGCGAGGTAGAGGGCGGTCGGCGCACCGAGCCCGCCGGCGCCGAGCAGGAGCACCTTGGCGTTCAGCATCTTCAGTTGACCGTCGACTCCGACCTCGGGCATCAAGGTGTGGCGCGAGTAGCGCTCGCGCTGCTCGGGGGTCATTCCCTCGGTGGCGAGCACGGACAGTCCCTGCTCCTGCCAAGCGAGGATGCCGCCGGCCATCGAGGCGACGTCCGTGTAGCCAAGCGCTTCGAGTTGCTCGGCCGCCTTGTAGGAGCGGTTACCGCTGCGGCAGTAGAGGATCGTGCGCGCGGACTTGTCGGGCGCGGCGCTGGCGATCTCGTCGCGCAGCAGGCCGGGCGGCACGAGCTTGCCGCCGTCGAGGTGGGCCTCCTGGTACTCGTGCGGCTCACGCGTGTCGATCAGGACGACGCCGCCGCCCTCGATCTCCTGCGCTGCCTCGAACGGCTCGATCTCCTCGACTGGGGCCTGCACCTTCGTGTCCGCACCGTTCGCCATCCGGCAAATCTCCTAAATCCCGATCAGCTTTACTTCAAAAAGTATAGCGGCCTCAGGCAACCGGGTTCTCCCAGCGCACCTCGGAAAAGCGGGCGAAATCGGTGTCGGCCGAGCAGACTGCGAGCCCATGCTCGAGCGCAAGGGCGGCGAGCCGGGCATCGGGAATGAGGTTGCCCCCGACTTCGTAGCGAGTGATGAGGCCGCCGAGCAGCTCCGCGTGAAAGGGCCCGGGCGCCGGCACCCAGGCCGCGGGCGCGGCGAGCCAGTCAGTGACCTGTCGCCAGGCCACAGCCGGCGTAAGCGGGTGCGCCAAGGCGCGCGGGTGAGTGGCAACGCGCAGGAAAGCGGCGAGACTCTGCCAGGGGAGGCCGACCCGGCGCGGCCCGTTGAGCTTCTCGGTGATCCACTCGACCGCCGCCCGATTGTGAGATGACTGCTTGTCGGCCGCGTAGAGGAGCAGGTTGGCGTCGACAAGCATCGGCCGGCCTTAGTGGCCAGGTGCCGAGTCGTCCTCTGCCTCGAGCAACTCGATCACCTCGCCGATATTGGAGATATCGACCTTAAGGCCCATGTCGTAGGTGCGCTGGCGAAACAGCGGGCGCGGCTGCTCGCGCGCCAAGCCGGCACGAACGAGGTCATTGACCGCGTCGCTAAGCCCCAGATCCCGTTCGCGACGCAGCTTCTCGATGCCAGCCGCAACATCGTCGGCGAGTGTGATCGTCGTTCGCATGCGACCAAAATAGCATCTAGATGTTTCTTAGTTGCATCTTGATGCAGATCTACCCGGGCGCCGTCACGCCGCTTCTGCGGCGATCCGCCTGGTCTCTTCCGGCTCCAGGTAAGGGATGAGCAAGTACTGGACCAGCTCGGCCGTGGCGTCACCCAACTGCTCCGTCCGCCCCGCGTCGACGTAGCGGCCGATCGTCAGGAGGACGCCGCCGAGAAGCATCTCCTCTAGCTCCGCCGGCAGTTTCGTGCCCGGCGTGCGGCCGGCGCGCAGCGCCTCGGCGAAGTTACCGAGGCAGGCCCGCAGGCGCTCGCGGACTGCTGGACCGGCCTGCAGCGCCTCGACGGCGAAGAGGTGCGCGAGGGCCGGATTCTGGGCGAGCTGACCGAGTGCCTCCGAGATGCCCGAGCGGACGCGCACCGGCCACTCATCGTCGGCCTCGATCGCCTCCTCGACGCGCTCGCGAAGCCACTTTCCGGCGAGGTCGTAGGTCGCCAGCAGGCATGCCTCCTTACTTTCGAACTGCCCGTAGAAGGCGGTGCGGGAGACACCCGCCTCCCTCGTCACATCCCCGATCGTGGTCGTCAAATAGCCGCGTCGCGGCAGCACCCGCAGCATCGCGGCGACGATACGCAGGCGCTGGTTGCCAGCGACGAAGGATCGGGGTAGGCCGTGGCGGCCAGGGGGCAGCCGCCCGAGCGCCAGCTCATCCGGCAGCTCGGGGAGACCGGCGGGGTCAAAGCGCGGCGGCTCGTCGCTCATCCGTGATGCGCAAAGCCGCCAATGAGGGAGCGAGCAGGTACTGGAGCATCAGATCGTGCAGCTCGGGTAGTTGCTCCGCTTCGCCGGCGAGGACACGGCCGGAAATGTGAGACGCAAGGCCGCCGGCGAGAAGCCGGGCAGTCTCCTCGGAGACGGTCCCCTCCCTATCTCCCGTCTGCGGGCGCAAAGCATTTGCCAGACGCTCCAGCGAACGCTCGTGCTCCAGCCGGGCAGGACGGGCGGCGGCGAGCGACTCAACCAAGAGCAGGTGCGCCAGCGGCGGATCGGCAGCGAGGAACTCGAGTCCGGTCCGCAGGCCCGCCGAAAGCCGGTTCGCCCAGCCGCGCTCTCCCTGCGCCGCCTCTTCTACCGCCGCAGCGAGCCGTCCGACGCCGTCCTCGTAGGCGGCGGCAAAGCAGAGCTCCTTGCTCTCGAAGCGCTCGTAGAAGGTGGCCCGGGAGACGCCCGCCAGTTCGATGATGTCGGTGACCTTCGTGTCCTCGTAGCCGTGGTAGGCGAGGGCGGCGGCAAAGCCATCGAAGATGCGGCCACGCTGGTTGGCGATCACCTCGGCGCGAGAGAGTCCAGAGCGAGGCCGAATTCGCTCGGCCTCGGGAGGCGGGGCGTCCGGACGGCGGCGCGCTGCGCGCGGCGATCGAGTTGTGCTGCTGGTCTCTTGCTCCGGGCTCATACCGACTCAGTTCTCAGCGGGAGACGACTTGAAATACAAACACGTCAGTTCGCGTTTGTCAAGATACGCACGTGGTACCGCTGATCACGATCACCTCATCCCCTAACCCGACACCGATCCACGACCACGCTGCTAAGCGCACTTCTCCCAGCGAAGGTAAACGCCGCCCGCGCCAACGGGAAGGAAACCAGGCCAAAGCCCTCCGGCGCCGGGCAACCAGAGCTGATGTAGCTGTGGCGGGCGCCGCGGTAGTGGTAGGAGCGCTGCAGGGTCATCTGCAGGCCGGTCAGCCGCCCCCAGGCATCCATCGCCTTGGGCAAAGGAGCATCTAGGGCGGTGCCGTAGGTGCCGCCCCTCAGCTTTTGCACGGCAAAGACGATCACGAAGGAGGTGGCGAAGGGACGGGGGGAATAGATGTGGCCGTAGAGGACTGGCTTGCCATGGCGGGTGCTGTTGAAGAGCAGGAGCTTTCCCTTGGTCGGGTAGGGCGCTTGGCCGGCGAGGGTGATGTCGGCGCTGAAGCTGCCCTTGCCGACCAGAGCCGAGCGGCAGGCTGAGAGGGCGCGGGAGCTCGAGCCGGGCTGGATGCGCTCGTAGTTGCAAGTGGGCAGGCCCTCGTAGTCGAGGCGCCCGTGGCGGTTTATCTCGATCCGCAGCGATTTCAGCTGCGGCGGCAGGCTCTCATCGGTGGTGGTGATCTCCCCCGCGACTGAGACGGCGATCGGGGCCACGCCGCTGCGCGGCAGGCGGTGGGGGGAGAGTTTGCCGTTGACGGTGAGGCGCAGGTTGCCCTTTTGGGAGATTGCTGAGGCAGAGGCTGTGGGGGCTGGGGGACTCAGAAGCTCGGGGCCAGCGGCTTTGCCGGGCGCCGTGGCGCTGGCGTTGCTGGTACCCCCACCCCCTCCCGCACTGGGCGGCAGCGGGTCAGATTTGGTCGCCGCCCCGGGGGGATAGGCGTAGAGGCTGGCGGGGCTAGTGTTACCCGAGGTGACGTAGACCCGGCCCTGGCTGGCCTGGGCGGAGTTATCGACCGCAAGCCCCGCCGGGCGGGCGTCGGCGATCATGTATTTGAGATGGCCCTCATAGCCACCGTCGGGGCCAAAGACGTAGATGATTGCCCGCGGGGCCTCGGTGTGCTGGGGCTGGGTGTCATCGATGACGTAGAGCTCACCGCTTATCCAGTCGACCGCAAGTGAGGAGTCGCGCAGGGAGACGAATGCTTTGCCGGGCGGCCCCGTGATCGTCTGCACCGGGTTGGTCAGGCTGATGGCCGGGTCATAGGTTTTGACCGTGTTGGTCTGGGCATCGGCGAGGTAGAGATAGCCCGTCGTGATGCCGAAGCGCGAGAGCGCCAGGCCGTAGCCATCCCCCAGGTTGCCCGCGCCGATCACGAGCGGTTCGCCGCCTTCGAGGACCGGGTTGCCCGAGAGGTCATAGACGCCGATCTGGGTGCGTTCATCGACGTAGACCCTGTTGGCGAGGGGATCGACGGCGATCCCGGTCGGGTCTTCTGTGGCAAAGACCGGCCCCGGCGTGAAGGTGGGCGAGGGGCCGAACTTGGCGACGGAGCGGTGGAAGTCTTCGAGGTAGAGGTTGTTGGCCCCGTCAAGCGCCAGGGCACAGGGACCATCGAGGGAATCGATGCCCGTGGCCTGGCCGAGGTAGCTGGGCGGTGAGATGAAGGGGCTCGAGGGCGGAATGAAGAGATCGACCGCGTCGTGGTAGTAGTCGGCGACGTAGAAACGGCCGAAGGTATCGACGGTCACCCCGCAGGGGCCGCTGAAGGCGCCGGTGGGCGGCGGGATCGGCGGTGGTGGTGGTTTGCCCGGTTCTGTTTTCGGTTCGGGGGTAAAGACGAAGAGCGGATCGTCGGGGGCGGCCTGGGCGGGAGCCGCCAGAGCGCCCACCAACGCCAACACCACCAAGCTCGAGCCCAGCCTGCGCCTCATCGCTTCCCTCCCTTGTGTGGTCCCTTGCCGCACTGCCCGCGCAACCGCGATTCAAAGCGCGCGCCGAGGTTGTTCTGCCCCAAGGCGCTAACCGAGGCAAGCGGCGGGGCCTTGCAGATATCGGCCGAGTTGACGAGCAGGCCCCGCTTGCCGCCGTTCAGGGTCATCACGAAGCGGTTGATCGGCGCGTCTGGCAGCTCGTCGAAGAAGGCGCGGATGCCGCGGGCGGCGGGCCCGATCTCGCCCTCGACGACGATCCGCACCTCACCGCTGCGCAGCGAGGCGACCAGATCGGGCAGGCGGTGGCTCGAGGAGCGCAGGTATACCGGGCCGCGCAGGGGCGTATCGAAGAGGGGCGTGTAGGCGACGGCCTTGCCGTAGACCGAGCCCGCCGGGCAGCGCTCGGCGTCGAACTGGACGCGGGTGCAGACGGTGCGGATGTGGTTTTGGGCCAAGAACAGCGAGTGGGGCATGGTCACTTCGATTCGCTTCAGGTTCGAGTCCCGCGGTCCGCGGGCGGCGAAGGTGGCGCGCAGGGAGGGGTACTGGCCGCGGCGCGAGCCGCCGCGCAGGCGCAGGCCGAGCCTTGGCCGGAAGCCGAGCTCGAGGCAGTTCAAGAGCTGGAAGTGGCGCGAGACGGTGGCGCTCGAGTCATCTGAGGGATCGCCGAAGCGCGCACCGGCCCCGGTCAGGGTGGAGATCAGCGCCGAGGGCTCACAGCTGGAGGGGTTATGGGTGAACTGAGGGCGATCGACGTAGACGCGGACCTCGCGCAGGTGCAGGGGGATGCCGTCGATGATGTGGGGGATCGGGTCGGAGGCGCGCGAGTCGATCTCAAGCTGGGCGGTGCGTGGGTTGACCGAGAAGGCGGAGCGGATCACGATCGTGCCGAGGTCAAAGGGACCGACGGTGGCCGAGTTGATCGTCACCAGCGAGAGCGGCTGGCCGCGGTAGGGGCCGGCGAGGTAGATCCGCCCGGGCGCGTAGGTCAGCGCCTGTCCTACCCCGTAGCCGGTCAGGGTCGAGCCCACCTGGGAGGCAGGCGGGCAAGAGGGGTTGGCGGTCTCGGCAAAGCCGCGCCTGGTGCGCGAGGCGGCGATTTGAGCCTCACCGCAGAAGGGGATGCCGGCGAGCTTGCCGGTGATCCCCCTGGGCAAGACCAAGGAGTAGGAGGTGATCTCCTGTTCGGTGTCTTTGCGGGTGAGGCGGACGAAGTAGGGGGTGTAGGAGTTGACGTTTGAGTTGACCCCGCCGGTTAGGGCGTCGGGTGCGAAGGGTGGGGCGCCCGGAGGCGGGCAGGGGCCGGCGTCGATGCCGGAGCTGATCTGTGAGCTGGTGGTGGCCAGCTCCGTTACGGGACTCGACCAGGCGGTGGCCTCGATCTCGGTGGTGGCCGCACCGCAGGCCGGCGGGCTAACCAAGAAGGCGCGCTGCCCCGCTCGGAAGCTCAGGTCCAGATCGGTGTAGGGGAGCTGGGGGAGGTTGTCGAAGCTGGCACTGAGGGTGCCGGTGGTGGGATCGGCGTCAAGGCGCCCGGCGACCTCTATCAAGACCCCGCGGGCGGGGATCTTGGCGATCAGGTAGATCGCCACCAGGGAGTCGAAGGGGTTCTCCTGGCCGGGGATGGTGGTGGTCGGGTTGTCGGGGGTGGCGAGGTAGATCGCCCCCTCGAAGCGCTCTGCAAAGAGCGGTGAGGTGACGCTGAACTCGCCGATCTTGGCGCCGTTGGGGCAGCCCGCGCCCTGGGGTGAGGTGGCGCTCTCCGCCGCGTACTGAGCCGGGCTGCAGGCGATCAGCCCCGCTCCCACCGAGGGGTTGACGGTGACCCCCTGGGGCAGGCGGACGAGGATCTGCCTGGCCGGAGAGGGGGCACGCTGGGCGGGCTCGGTAAGACCTTCTTGGATCGCTGAGAGGGCGAAGGCATAGCCCGAGCCCGAGGAGGCCTTGGTCGTGTTCAGCTGGCCGGCCGCAACCGGGTCAAAGGGCACGCTGGCGCAGGCCTGCACCGGAGCGGGTTCCCCCAGGGAGTCGAGGCTCTGGGCCGAGCGCGACACCTGGGTGGGCTGCTGCCAGGAGTCGGCGCTAACGCTGAAGTCAAGTGCGGGCGCGCAGCGGGAGGGCAGCGTCAGGTAGGCCTTTGGCTTATTGGTCGCCGGCTCCCCGACGCTGCATTTGGCCCAGGGGAACTGTGGCTCGGCCTCGTTTAGGCAGTTGCCGCGTTCGGGGTTGTGGGAGGCGGCCCAGGGGATGCCCCAGAGCGAGAGGCCGAGGCCGGAGAGATCGAGGGCCTGGGGCAGGTCGGTGGCCTCGATCGCAAAGGCGTAGGCGCCCGCTTGGCCCAGGCGCAAGTGCAGGTCAAAGACGATCGGGGTGCCGTAGGGGGCGAAGCCCAGCTGGGCGGCAACCCCCGGTGGCGGGGTGAGGTTGAAGAGGCCAAAGCGGCGCAGCTGCCCACCGCCTTGGCTCGATTGGACCTCGACCGTGCCGACCTGGGACTTGTCGGGACAGCTCTCGCCGGAACGGCTCACTTCGAAGGGAGAGAGGCGCGGGCTGTGGAACTGTTCGGCGCTGCACTTGGCAAGCGCCGCGGGGTTGGCCAGGAGGCCGGGGGGCAGCTCAATGCGCAGGTCGCGCGGGTCACCGTCGGGAAAAGCTGCGCCGGGTTGGGCCTCGAATTCGCCGCCTTGATTTAGGCCGATCTCGAGGTCGAGGCCGTAGGGGTGGGTGGCGGCTTGGGTAGCCGCTTCACCGCCGTCGGCATAAACGGTGGCGGAGAAGCCCTCGGGACCGGAGAGAAAGCCAAAACCGTGTGTGGTGGTGAAGCTCTGTGGCGAGCTGGTCGTCGTGCCTGAGGCGTTCGTTGCCAGCAGGCGATAGTGGTAGGTGGTGTCGGGAGTGAGGACTGAGATAAAGGCGCGGGCGGGGATGGAACCCGTTCCCGAGCCCGCCGTGGTGGTCGGGGTCATCAGCGCCCCGGAGAAGTCGGGGGTGGTGGCGTACTCATAGCGGTAGGTGGTGGCGAGTCCACCCGGGTCGACCGAGCCGACCAGGAGCGCCGAGACGCCCTGGATGTCGGTCGCGGTGAGCGGGCCGACGCTGGGGGGCGCGGCCTGGGCCGGCGGGGCAATGAGCAAAAGGGCCAGGATCGAAGCGAGGGCTGTGAGCACCCGCCTCATCGCCCCACTCCCCTCTTCTTGCCTTTGCCCTGCTTGCCCTTGCCCGGTTTGGCGCACTTGCCCTTGCGCTTGCCTTTGGCCCGACAGCTCTTCTTCTTGCCATAGGTCTTGAAGCGCACCTTGGGGTTGCCGGGGCCACTGAGCAAGGTGGTCAGGGTCGGATCAACTGGTTCTGGGGGCAGGACCTGGCAGGCGTCGCCCGCACACGGGATCGGCACCGGCGGGGAGGCAAAGCCTCCGCCGATGCGGGCGTCATAGAGATCGAAGGAGCCTGGATCGCCGTCGACCAGGGAGCCGTCGGTTAGAAAGAAGGCATCGGTGCCATCGACGGAGGCATCGATGAAGCTGGTGGCGCCACTGGCACGCCCGGAGGAGATCAGCGCCAGGCAGCCTCCCCCCCTGGTGCAGGAGCCTTTGCCCTGGGCCTCCCATTGATAGACGTCGGTGTCGTTGTTGGTATCGCTCGCCACCAGCGCATCGGCGGACTCGAAGAAGGCCCGCTGCCCGTCTTCTGTGAGCGCGCGCGGCTTATAGGCGCTGACCGCCCCGGCGCCTTTGCCGTTGGCTAGCGCCCCCGGTATCGAGGAGGGGCCGATTGGGCGCCCGCCGGTCGGATTGCAGGAGAGGCAGGCGAGGGTGTCTTTGCCTGCGTCGTAGAGGAAGAGTTGGGCGTCGGGAACTTTGGTGTTGAGGTCTGTGTTGTCATAGCCGGTGAGGCTTTTGCTCGAGCCAAAGAGCAGCTTGGTGCCGTCGGCGCTGACGCGGGCGCTGCCGGTTGCGGGCGGGTAATTGGCGGGGTCGATGGCCCCTGCGCCTGGGGCGATGGTCGTCGTCCCGCCCTGCCAGAGGCGCAGGCCGCCAGCATCCTGGTAGTAGACGGTGGCGCCATCGGCTGAGGCGCCGAGCACTCCCGCCACCCCGCCGGAGGGAGTGAGGTCGGTGGCCGCGTCGCTGACAGCCAGGTAGCGCCAGAGGTGTCCTGCCACGGTGAAGTAGGCGATCGAGCCGTCTGCCGCTGCCGCTTGGAAGCTCCCTCCGCCCCCCGCATCGGCATCTGCCTGCTTCAGCTGGGCCCCTTCGCGCAGGTAGAGGTTGGCGGCCTGGCTGAAGTAGACGCGGGAGCCGTCTGCTGAGACCGCGCCGGCGGCGGCACCCAGCTCTGCGCCGGGGAGGCTGTTGAGCAGCTCCAGGCCAGCCGAAGACCAGAGGTAGAGGTTCGCTTGATCACCGCCGCAGCCCTCGGTCGCATCCGGGGTAAGCGCCCCGCAGGTTGAGAGCACGACGTGGCCCAGATCGGGGCTGGCGCCGGCGAGGGAGAGCTCGAATTCCGCCGGGCCGACGCTGAGCTCGGCGATCTGCCCCGGGCCGAGCAGGGCCTCGAAGCCCGGGCCCTGGCGCAGGTAGTAATTCTGATAGCCGGCGGGGGCATCGGTGCCCGCCAGGGGTGGGTTTGGCACCGCGCAGCCGACCGCCTCACCGCGGCAGTGGTGGCCATTCAGCAGCACGGAGCGATTGAGGTCGGTGGAGAAGAGCCGGTAGGGGGAGCCGCCTTGGCTCGTGTCATAGCCCCCGGCGTAAAGCGGTGCGGTCAGGTTCAGGGTCTGCCAACCACTCGGGGTGCGAGTGGCGAGGTACTGGGAGGCGACCGCGGCGCCCTCGGCGCCGCTGCCAAAGGAGGCAGCGGAGCTGTAGGTGGCGAGGCCGCCGTCGGCGGCGGCCTGCAGCACCCCGCCGCCGGCGAGGGAACCGGGGGGATCGACCTGGCCGCCGTTCTTGTCAACCGGGGAGATCAGCTCCCAGCCGCGGCTATCGGGAAGCCCGGCGGTGGTGGCGATCGCCTGGGTGGCAAAGCCCTGGGTCGGCCCGGTAGCGGTGCCGTCGGCGTTTTTGGCGAGGATCCGGTAGCGGTAGGCGGTGTCGGGGCTGAGGCTGAAGAGCAGCTGGCTGGCGGTGATCGTGGCCGCGCCCGAGCCGGCGTTTGCATCTGATCCGGCTGGGCTTCTCAGCGTGCCGGTGAAGGGGTCTTTGCCTCCGGCAACGTTGGCTTCATAGGTGGCGGCGGGGATGTAGTCGAAGTGGTAGGTGGTTGCTTTGGAGGCGGGGTTCACTTCCGCGCTGAGGCGCGCTGAGGAAGTGGCGACCTGGGAGGCCCAGACGTCGCCGAGGCTGGGGGCGACGGCGCTAGCAGCCGCCGGGCAGGCGGCCCAAAGCGCAAGGGTCACCAACAGTGCCCCGGCGCCGAGGCGACGGTGCTTTTTGGTGGAGGGCAATCGGAGCCTCCCCTCTCGCTCAGCGTCCAGCCCGGTGCTTTGCTTTGCCTTTGCGCCCTTTGCCCTTGCACCTGGCTTTCAAGGGTGGGTGCTCTGTATAGG